>CAZWSE010000015.1:39634-43492 GCA_964636575.1 uncultured Sulfitobacter sp.
GTACCGCCCAAGCGTTTTGCTGTTGCGCCCATCCCGAGCTTAAACCGCGCGAGCCCAGCTGCTGCATCTGTGTTGATCACCCCCAGATCAAGCCGTTGAATCCCACGCTCAGTCAACCATTGGGCGGCGTGATCCATCAGAACGTTGTGCGCGCAGAGCGTTTTGCCCGCCGGACTTATGTGACCGATGTGATAGGTCGCGACCGATCCGTGGATGAGGATCAAGATCTCTGCGACCCGTGTCCGGTTTTGGCTCGCTGTGAAGAGCATGGCATGCCCTGGATTGGTTGCCGCATAGGCCAGTGTCAGCCCTGTCGGCCAGTTCTTGTAGCCGCGCGCTTTGGATTGGGCTTCGTCTTGGGTCAAAAGGCGGTGGGGGCGATCTGTGGGCAAGGGGGCCTCTGATATGCGCAGGCCTGCGCTGCGGCCTTTGTTCAACCTGTTGCGCCATTTTTTATGCATCCGCGCCTGTCTGACCTGAGCGTTTGCCGTGAGATCAAGCTCCGCGACTGTTGCAGGGGTCATAATGGGAATGGCCCCCAAAGATGCCATGTCGGGAACCGGCTTTTCTGGTGAGATCAAGATCATGTGCCGCGCAAGACCGGCGGCTTTCAAATGGTGGCGCATGTGATCCAAGCTTGCGTCGGTCGGGTCAAAGCGGGGCATCATTGCGACGGGGACACCCATGATCCGTCGGTGCAGAACCACCGAATCAAACGGGGGCAGCGTGCTGGCACACCCACCGGCTGCATTGACGGCTGCCACAAAATTTACGTGTTGCTGCAGGGGCTTGGCGGGCTCAAAAGAGGAAGTCTGATCAAACATGGCCGCGATTAACGGCCTGTAAACCTAAGATGGCGTTAATGATGACATGCCACACGCACAACAAACATCCCTGCCTGCCGCCACCACCCCGCGTCCTACCCTCGGCGCGGCGGTGGTGGTGTTTTTTCTGCTGTCTATTCCGGTCTATCTAGGCCTGACCGCTGTGGAGGCCGCGATTGCGCCGCCGCCTGCTGTCCCGACCAAACCGGTTATGATTGAACGGCCTTTCGTGCCGATGGCCCCGAAGGTGACCACCAAACGACTGGCCGCAGCCCCGTTATCCGAGTTGGACCAGCGCGTGGCGTTTCTTTCCTGCGCTCAGTTTGATCGGGGCGGCCAAAGCGCTTGTGTCGATCATAAGCCCTGCCTCGCTCAGGGGTGCATCGTTGAGACGCGCGCCATTTTCCGCAATCAGCCTCTTGGCTTCTTTGCCGGACCCGGCGAGCCCTGATTTCACAAGCAGTTGGACGATGGATATACCGTCGCCAACATCGCTGGCTGAGAGTGTTAGCGTTGGCAGATCATCCCCGACGCCGCCTTTTTCAAAGACATCACGCGCCGTGGCTTCTGCCGTTTGGGCCGCATCGGCCCCGTGCAACAAGGTTGTGACCTCATTGGCCAATCGCACCTTGGCTTCGTTGATTTCCGAGCCTTCGAGCGCGCCCAAGCGGTCACATTCGTCCACGGGCAGTTCGGTGTAGAGCTTGAGAAACCGGCCAACGTCTGCGTCCGTCGTATTACGCCAGAACTGCCAGAATTCGTAAGGGCTGAGCATATCTCCGTTTAACCAGATTGCACCGGCCTGAGATTTGCCCATCTTCTTTCCGTCAGAGGTCGTTAGCAGGGGCGAGGTCAGCCCGAAGACTTCCCCATCCACAACGCGGCGTGTCAGGTCGATCCCGTTGACGATATTGCCCCACTGGTCGGACCCACCCATCTGCAGGATGCAACCGTAACGGCGATGCAGTTCCATGAAGTCATAGGCCTGCAAAATCATGTAGTTGAATTCGAGAAACGACAGCGATTGTTCGCGGTCGAGCCGTGATTTCACGGATTCAAACGAAAGCATCCGGTTGATCGAAAAGTGCCGCCCGATGTCGCGCAGGAAATCCAAGTAGTTCAACCCGTCGAGCCATTCTGCATTGTTGAGCATCAAGGCATCGTTTGGTCCATCGCCGTAGGTGATGTAGGCGCTGAACACCTTCTTGATGCCCGCGATGTTCTCATCAATCTGTTCCGGCCCCAAAAGCGGGCGTTCATCGGCGCGAAAGCTTGGGTCTCCGACTTTGGTCGTGCCGCCGCCCATCAAGGTGATCGGTTTGTTGCCTGTCTTTTGCAGCCAGCGCATCATCATGATCTGGATCAGCGATCCCACATGCAGCGATTTGGCCGTCGCATCAAAGCCGATATAGGCTGGCTGTCCGCCCTTGACCAACGCCTCATCCAGCCCTTGATAATCGGTGCAATCGGCGAGAAACCCGCGCTCCATCATCACAGCTATGAAATCCGATTTGGGATGGTATGTCATGGTGGCTTGCCCTTGGCTGGAATTGCGGGGCATGTATAGGCGGCGAATAAAAAAAGGGAAAGGCCATGAACAAGGCCAGAGAGCAGTTCACACCGGTTTGGGCACTGGGTGCGATGTCGGGCACGTCAATGGATGGTGTCGACGTGGCGATGGTGCAAACCGACGGAGAGCAGATTTTTGAATTTGGCACGCATGCCTACCGTCCGTATTCAGACGCTGAGCGTGCGTGTATCGCAGCCGCCATGGGGCAATGGCATGGACCGCAGGTTGATGCCGCAGGTGATCTGGTGGACCGGGTTCATATCGAGGCTTTGCGAGAAGTCGAAAGCGCATCCCTTATCGGGTACCACGGTCAGACCCTTTCCCATGACCCCAAGAACGGTCGTACCTTGCAGGTTGGAAATGGCGACGCAGTGGCCCAAGCCTTGAACACACCGGTGGTTTGGGATTTTCGCACTGCTGACGTGCAGATGGGCGGCGAGGGCGCGCCACTGTCGCCGTTTTTCCATTTTGCCTGCGCCAAGTGGTTTGGAGCCGATCAACCTATCGCGTTTTTGAACTTGGGCGGGGTCGGCAACTTGACCTATATCGACCCGACGTATGAAACCCCCGAAGAAGATGGTGCTTTGCTGGCCTTTGATACAGGCCCTGCGAACGCGCCGATCAACGATGCGATGCAGGCCCGTTTGGGGCAGCCATTCGATCGCGATGGCGCTGTAGCTGCCCAAGGCAAAGTCGAAACCGGTGCGTTAGAGCTGTTTCTGGCCGAGCCTTACTTTGCCCGTATGCCACCCAAGTCGCTCGACCGGAACGACTTTTCCGAGATGATCCAGTTGGTGAACGAATTGTCCGATGCCGATGCTATTGCCACCTTGACCGCCATGTCTGCGGCCGCTGTTGTGGGTGGGGTGACCTATTTGCCCAAACCGCCCTCAATGGTGTTGGTCACAGGCGGCGGGCGTTTGAACCCTGTGCTGATGGAGATGCTGAAAGTATCGCTCGATTGTTCTGTGCGCCCGATTGAGGCTGTCGGACTGGATGGGGACATGCTGGAAGCACAGGCTTTTGCGCATCTTGCTGTGCGTGTGAAACGCGGGCTTCCGACGTCTTGCAGGGGCACTACGGGCGTGCGCGCCGCCGTTGGTGGTGGCACGATCAGCGATCCAGCGCAGCCGCAAAGTCTTTCGTAAAGCGCGCATAGCCCTTTGAGGTTGATTTAAGGTGCGCTTGCAGGTCGTCGTGCAAATCTGGCAATTTGTGAAACGGTACATTTGGAAAGCTGTGATGTTCGGCATGGTAGGGCATGTTCCATGCCAGAAACCGGATGACCCGTGTCGTATAGGTTGTTCTTGAGTTTTCCAGCATATCCGCAACTGGCGGGCAGTGGCCGTGTTCGGCTAACAGATAAAGCCTGAGAAAGGGCTGTCCAATCAGGGCAGGGACGATCCATATCCAAAGCAACAGTGGCGTTGCGAAAAGGCTGAACAAAGCAAGCATGTAAACCGC
>CAZWSE010000016.1:0-43161 GCA_964636575.1 uncultured Sulfitobacter sp.
CAACAAGCTGGTCCGCACCGGTCGTCAGATGCTGCATGAGATTGGCCGCGAGCCGACCCCTGAGGAACTGGCAGAGAAGCTGCAAATGCCTTTGGACAAAGTCCGCAAGGTGATGAAGATCGCCAAGGAGCCTATTTCGCTTGAGACCCCCATTGGTGATGAAGAAGACAGCCAGTTGGGTGATTTCATTGAGGACAAGAACGCGGTGCTGCCGCTCGATTCTGCCATTCAGGAAAACCTGAAAGAAACCACCACCCGCGTGTTGGCGTCCCTGACCCCGCGTGAGGAACGTGTTTTGCGGATGCGCTTTGGCATTGGCATGAACACCGACCACACTTTGGAAGAGGTTGGTCAGCAGTTCTCGGTCACCCGCGAACGGATCCGGCAGATCGAAGCCAAGGCCCTGCGCAAGCTCAAGCACCCCAGCCGGAGCCGCAAGTTGCGGTCGTTCCTAGACCAGTAACCGGGCGTCGTTGTCTGCGGTATGGCAGGTCGCTCACGGGGCTGTCACGGTGTTTTGAGTTTCTAAGTAGGGCGTCCGGCGCTTACCGTTGTTGCACACAATAGGAGACGTCCGAATGCGTTTAACAACTTTAGTCACAGCCTTCGCTTGTATCGCCACAGCCTCGTCGGCATTCACTGGCCGCTACTCCAGCCGCCTTGATGTGAACCCGATCAATGGCACTCAGTTTGAAGTCATCGAAGGATACGGAGAAGGCGCACGCGGCATGTTTTGTGCAGCCGCCGTCTACGCCGAGCAAGTCCTTGGTGTGCAAGGCGGGCGCGTCTATGTGCTGACCCCACGTGGCCCGAGCCGGACCGTGCAGGGCCGTAAAGGCGCTGTCTTTACTGTCGATGCCAACGACGTGACCCCCACATTTGGCGCGAGCGTTACCGTGAAACAGCCGGGCTACGGATTGCGCATTACCCATGCGCTTCAGTTCTGCAGTGAGAATTTTTCCATACCGGACTAGGAAAGGGGACACATGAACCGTCTGACATACGCCGTTGTTGTTACGCCATTTATTACTTTTCAGGCGGCGGCTTTCGAGGCCAGTAACGGCGTCACCGTGAACCCTGTTTCTGCCACCACCTTTGATGTGATCGAAGGCGATGATTTTGGCCCCCGTGGCATTTGGTGTGCTGCCGCTGACTATGCAGAAACGCAGTTGGGGCTGGATGACAGCGACCGTATTTACGTGTTTGTCCCGCGCGGTGACAGTCAGACGGCGCCTGATAGGAAGGGTGTCGTCTTCACCACCGACCCAATGCCCGAGGCTGGCGGCTTTCCCTTGCTGTTTCAGACGATCCGCGTGGCTGGCAGCAGCCTTCCGACCCATCATGCCAAAAGTTTTTGCACCGATAGTCAGTTGAACCGGTCGAATTAGCGCCGGAACGCTCTAGCTCTTACTTCACGCGTTGAAGGAGGATTGGATTATGCGCTTTCGCAATGGGTTGGTGTTTTGTGCTGCACTATTGGCGGTACCTGTATCTGCGGACACAATCGGTGAAGAGAAGCGGTACAAGTTCAACCGTCTGAGCCAGTCTGATTTCGAAGTGATCCGATTGCAGGGGATGGGTGCCACCGAGTACTGGTGCGCCGCTGCAAGCTATGCCATTCGCCGCCAAGGCTTGCCTGCCCAGACAAAGATGTACCTAAAGCGGGGCTTGGGTGGCAGTGTCAAAGACCCCGCCGCGCGGTCTGTCGTGTTCAGTTTCAGCCCGCAAGGCTTGACCCCGCAGGCGTCTCAGACATGGACGATCAAGCAACCGGGTGTGTCTTTCAAAAGCAGTCAGGGTCTGCGATTGTGCCGCGACGCGTTTACCCGGAGCACCAAGTGAGCCAAACCACCTTTGCTGTGCAGACCTCCGGCATGGGCCTTTATGAGATCACCCGCGATGTTACCAAGTGGCTGCGCTCCACCGGAGCAGAGCAGGGGCTTTTGACCCTGTTCATCCGCCATACCTCTGCCAGTTTGCTGATACAGGAAAACGCTGATCCTGAGGTTCGGACCGATCTGACTGCCTATTTCCATCGGCTTGTTCCGCCTGCCACGGACCCGTCGATGTCTTACCTGACCCATACCTATGAAGGCCCCGACGATATGCCCGCCCATATCAAGGCTGCGATGATGCCTGTGTCATTGTCGATCCCTGTGGTGTCGGGTGTCATGGCCTTGGGCACATGGCAGGGCATATATGTGGTAGAGCACCGCGCCCGTGCCCATAGCCGTGAGGTGGTGGCCGTGATCACGCCGACCGTTTAGTTTTCAATCCGGCAAAAAAGCGCCTGTTTTGGCCAGCTTAGCCGGAAACGGTATGTTTCTCATCTTTGACCAATTACACATGTGTCTGGTTTTATCGGATATGAAGGATGGACCTTGCCATGTCACGAATTGGAACGTCTTTGGCTGTTGTGGCCGCATTGGGCGCCGCTCCCGCAGCTGCAAACACCGTGTTGGAGTTTGCGGATCTACTGGACGGATATGAGTACTTTTTCAATCCTGCTTATGAGGAAGATGGCTACCGCCTCAGCACCAGTTACGGGACCCACAAGGCGTCTGATGCGCTGGCCCGTTTTGGGGAAGAGGCCGTGCATCTTGAGGTCTGTTGTGGTCCTTTCGCGTCGTCCATGTTCATTCAAAAGAACGATTTCGGTGCCTTTGGGGCCTCTGCCTTTGATGTTTTGGGCGACCCGACCCAGACCTATCTGTACAGTCTGACCGACCGTTTCGGCAATTCCTTCACCGAAGCGCAGGCCCTGCCAATCCAGATTGAAGCCTCTGGCTATCTTGGCGGATCGGTCGTGGCGACGCAGATGTTTTCTGCAGCCGTTACCACGTTCGATCTGTCGGCGGCCTTCGGCAACATTGATGCCTTGCAGCTGTCCGTGTCCGGTGCTGCCACATCGAGCCTTCCGCAAGATGCGCAGTGGGATCTGACGGATGTGATGCTTGATATTGATAACATTCAGGTCGGTGCGGCTGCGGCTGTGACCTCAATGCCTATTCCTGCAGGCGCGGTGCTTTTGCTGTCTGCATTGGGCGGAATGGCCCTGACCCGACGCCGCCGCGCGGTCTAACCGGTTCCACATAACCGATCAAAAAAGCCCCGCTGAATGAAGCGGGGCTTTTTGTTTGTGTGTGCGCTTCGATTAGTCGTCAAGCAGGAACGTCACCATGATGTTGACCTGATAGTGGCTGATCTTGCCGTCTTTGACTTTCACCGACTGCTCTTTGACCCATGCGCTGACAACATTGCGCAGGGTTTTGCTGGCGCGCTCTACCCCGTTTTCGACAGCATCGTCGAAGGATTTTTTGGAGGTGGCGGAGATTTCTGTAACGCGTGCGACGCTCATGGTGAGGTCCTTCCTTGTTGGTTGGCTACGAATTGGCAGAGTCCCATGGTTAACGGTGCATTGCAACAGGGGCAGCTTTGCAACAGATTTTATCCGCCTATCTAGGGGGTACACATCAGTGCTACCCAAAGTCTAGGCCTTGCCCTATAGCTGTGGATAAGTTGGCCGAAAGCGCCACAAGGCAGGAATTTGAAATAAGGGGGACATGCCATGCGCTGCCCGTTTTGCGGAAATGTTGATACTCAAGTGAAAGACAGCCGTCCGGCCGAAGACCATGTGTCGATCCGCCGTCGCCGTTTTTGCCCCGCCTGCGGAGGCCGGTTCACCACGTATGAGCGCGTCCAACTGCGTGATCTGGTGGTCATCAAGTCCAACAACAAGCGTGAAGATTTCGACCGTGACAAGCTTGAACGCTCGATCCGCATTTCCATGCAAAAGCGCCCCATCGACCCTGAGCGTATTGATCAGATGATTTCCGGCATTGTCCGTCGTCTTGAAAGCATGGGTGAGACGGATGTGAATTCCAAACAGATCGGTGAGATCGTGATGGAGGCTTTGGCCCGTATTGATACGGTCGCCTATGTCCGCTTTGCCAGTGTGTACAAGAATTTCCAAGCCGCCGACGATTTCGACAAGTTCGTATCCGAGCTGCGCCCTGATTTGCCCCCTGAAGAAGAAACGTGACGCCAAACCCTGACGCGCGATTTATGGCGCTTGCCCTGTCGTTGGGGCGGCGCACTCAGGGGCAGACATCGCCCAATCCTGCTGTCGGCTGCGTGATTGTTTTGGACGGTCGCATTGTGGGTCGCGGGTGGACGGCTGTTGGTGGTCGCCCTCATGCCGAGGCAAATGCCTTGGCGCAAGCTGGCCCATTGGCCAAGGGTGCGACCGCCTATGTCACGTTAGAACCCTGTGCCCATCATGGTGAAACGCCACCTTGTGCGCAGGCTTTGATTGATGCGGGCGTGGCCCGTGTTGTCTGCGCTGTTGAAGACACCGATGCCCGTGTGTCGGGCCGTGGCTTTGAGATGCTCCGCGCGGCTGGTGTTGCCGTTGAGACGGGGTTGATGGCTGAGGCGGCTTATCGTGATTTGTCTGGGTTCTTGCGCGTGGCGACGGGTGGTTTGCCCCATGTGACCTTAAAGATCGCCAGCAGCTTTGATGGTCGTATCGCCACCGGTTCGGGCCAGTCGCAATGGATTACGGGGCCTGATGCCCGCCGGATGGTGCATGCCATGCGCCATTCCCATGATGCTGTGATGGTCGGCGGTGGCACGGCCCGTGCCGATGACCCCAGCCTGACCGTGCGCGAAATGGGCGATGTGCGCCAGCCCGTGCGTGTTGTCTTGTCGCGTCGTTTGGATATACCGCTGAGCGGTCAACTGGCGCAGACGGCGGGCGACGTGCCTGTGTGGCTTTGTCATGGCCGCGATGTTGATCCTTATATTGCCGATGCCTGGCGCGGGCTTGGGGCGAGTTTGATCGAATGTGCCCCGAAGGCCGGTCAGATTGATCCGCGTGACGCCCTGTTGAAGCTGGGGCAGGCGGGGCTGACCCGCGTGTTCTGCGAAGGCGGCAGTGCTTTGGCCGCGAGCCTTCTGACGGCGGGTCTGGTCGATGATCTGATCGGGTTTACCGCGGGCTTTTCTATTGGTGCTGAAGGCTTGCCCGCGATTGGCGCTTTGGGGTTGGCGGATTTGAACGATGCGCGGCGGTTCAAGCTGTTGCGTACGCAGGCTGTTGGTGCCGATGTGATGCACCACTGGACCCGCGCCTAACGTCGCCAGAGCGGTGCGTAGCTGGCGGCCAATCCTTGTGCTTTTGACAGTGTTCTGTTCGCCGGTCCGCGCCGCAATCCTTGGCCTGTGGCCAGCCGTTCTGCCACGACCTCAACAGGGCAGGGCAGCCCTGTCACCGGATCGATGTAGCGCGGGTAGTCGATGAGGGTGGCGTGAATCAGCCCGTTGAGGCTTGGGTTGGCGCGGCGGCGTGGTGGCACATCGCCCAAGTCTTGGGTCAGCCCCCAGCCTGCATAAAACGGCGCACCCACGGTCACGACGGGGACACCGCGCAAGAGGGCTTCGAACCCCATGAGCGATGTGATTGTCCAAAGCTCGTCTGCATGCCCCAGCAGCGCCATGGCGTCGGATTTGACGGCCACCAGATCGGCGAGGGGGCTTGCGTCGATGTCGCCGTCGCGCAGCCCTGCTTCGACATCGGGGTGGGGTTTGTAGATGACAAAGGCATCGGGGCGCGCGGCGCGGGCGGCTTTCAGAAGTGCTTCGTTGGTTTTAATGAACCCTGCGCCTGTTTTGATGGATGCATCATCTTCGACTTGCCCCGGCACAAGGATGATTTGTTTGTCTGTGGGCAGGTCTGGCATCGCGCCGCGCAGATTGTATTTGGAGAGGTTCGATTTCAAGATCTGCGCGCGCAGCCGTTCTGCCCGTTGGTCTTGGTCAGGACGCAAAGTGGCGCGGGTTTCGATCCATTTCTCAAGCCTGCTTGGGGTCGCGGGATCGTAGTAGATGCCTAGATCATCCAGCACCAGCGAGAGGGGCGGCACCAGTTCGGCGCCTAATCCCGATGACCTCAGAAACCCGTCTTCGACCCGCCACGCCCCGTCGAAAGCATCGGTCGCTTTGCTGGCCCAGACCATCCATGGTTTTGCATGAAGGGCGGCGGATTCTGCGTCGTCCTCAAAAATCATCGGGGTCTGTTGTCCGAAGACTTTTTGCAAGGCCCCGCGTTTCCACAGGCTCATTTTTGAGGCCGTCCAGCCCGCGTGATCGTCGCGCCATGCACGGGCTTGGGCGTCAAGCTGGTCGATCACGGCTTCCAGATCACAAAGCGCGTCACGGCAGGGGTCGTACCATGTGGGGTAAAGGATCATCGCGGCTGCGAACATTTGCGCCCGTGTCAGGGTGCGTTGGCGGCGCTGGATTGGAAATTCGTCCTGTGTCAGCCCCCAACCCGCATAAAAGGGCTGCCCGAAGACGCGCGGTTTGTGGCCAGCGAAGATCGCCTCAAACCCGAGGTTGGAACTGACTGTGTAGATGCCGATGGCCCCTTCAAACAGCGTCCACGGGCTGATCGGGTCTGATATAAATTCGATGTGGTCGGGGTGTTGCATCCCGTCGAAATGTCCGTCCCGCAGGCCTTGCGCCGTTTCGGGGTGGGTCTTGATCAGGATCCGTTTGCCGGGGTGTTCTTCTTGGGCGACGAAAAGCATTTCCAGAAAGCGGTTTTTGTCGGCTCCGCTTGCGGTCACGCTGGCATCGCCTTTGGTTTGGTCGATCACCAACACGTAGCCCGGATCAAGCGGCGCGCCGATCTCATAGGCGCTGTATTTGCTGAGGTGTGCATCTTGGATGCGGGCGATGCAGGCGCGGGCGCGGTTTAGAAGGGCCGTGTCATCAAGGGGATGGGTGGCCAGCATGTTCTCAAGATCAGAGGGCTTGGAGGGATCGAAATGCGCGCCTTTGCGGTCGAGCGTCAGACCGATAGGGGGCTCGGACGACTGGCGGGCGGGATGCAAAGACCGCAAAAAAGCGTCTTCGACACGTAGAACTGCCACGTCGCGGCGTTCGGCCACGCTTAGACCTCGGTGGGCTGTGGGGCTGTTGCCCCAAACGCCGATCATATCGCCATCTGAAGGCCGCCCAAGTTTGATCCTGTAGCCTGCAAGGTCCAAAATCCGGCGCAGGCGCGGTTGGGTCAGAAAGCCGCCGTTGTAAACGAACAACCGCCGCGGCTTTTCAGGCGCGGCGGGTATCTCTCCGTCCGTGAAGGCGGACATGTTTAGTTGGTGCCGGTCAAGCCAGCAAGCGCGTTTGCGTTTGCGGCCGATCCTGTGATCGCGGAAATGGTTTTGTTCCACTGTGTGAACGGTGCTTCGGTCACATAAAGCGTATCACCATCGCGGATCAGGAAATCGCGGGCTTGGAACATGCCGTTTGGCTCTGTCAGGTTGAGCACATAGACCATGCGCTGTTCGCCTTCAAAGTCATCGCGGTTCAGCACGGCCCCTGCAATTTCAGCAGGTTCATTGCGGAAGACAAAGACACCTGTCGGATCGGCAGAGCTTGCCATCAGGCCACCGACACGGGCGATGGCCTCAAGCGCGGACATGTTTTGGGTCTCAAACGGGACCAAAGCCTGAGCGCCTGTTGCCCCAAGGGCGGTGAACTTGCGGCTGTCTTCTTCAACCACGATCCGGTCACCACCACGCAGGGCGATGTCCATATGCGGGTTGGTATAAAGGTCTTGCAGCCAGATTTTGCCCGAATGGTGGCCGCGCGAGACGGTGACTTGGGCGATTTCAGGTTCAATCGTCACGCCGCCTGCTTGTGCAAGCATTGCTGCAAGTGTGCGGGTCGGGCGTTCAATCGGATAGACGCCTTGGCCGCTGATGCCGCCGATCAAGGATACGGTTGCGCCGTCACCGGCAAGGCGGCGGACTTCTACCTGTGGGTCGGGGGTCTGTTCGCCCAGTTTGGATGTGATGATCCGGCGGATGGCCTCTGGCGTGTTGCCTGCGGCGCGGATGCGGCCCGCGTAGGGTACGAAGATAAATCCTGCACCGTCGACCTGGACTTCCTCAAGGATGGTAGAGGATTGCTGCGCACCGGCCAGAAGGCCGTCATCGACGTTTTCCCAGACGGTCAGGCCCAGAACATCGCCGGGGCGGATGGTGTCAGACCCGATGGCGCCCGCGTTCTGGAACGACTTGGAAAACCCAAGGGCTGGGGTCACTGCCGTCGCGCGGGTCACGCGGTCATTGACCGAGACCACAAAGGCGTCGCCTTCGCGCTGCACAGAGCCTGCAAAAATCTGGCGTTTGTTGGGGCCGACTTGCGGTAGTCCACAAGATGCAACAACGGCCACAGCCGCTATCATTGCGATGGGACGCGCCCACCGGAAACCTGAAAATGTCACTGCGCGGTCTCCTCGACCAATTTAACTTGCCTCAAATCTCTGGTCTTTGCGCCAGAGCAATTGCAGCCAAACTAGCCCAGCCGTGTGGATAAATCTACTGTTGCCGCGAAATTCGTCTAACTCACGGCCCGCAACTGTTGCCGTGGTGCCGCGGTGCCGGATTTAAGGGCGTCGTAGGGGTCTTCAGGTGACAGCATCATATCGACCAATTGCCGCATGAGCTGCCGCCGCCCGCGTGTTGAATAGAACCCGCCGGGGATCTGGCTGGTTTCGAGCAGATACCGCCTGTAATCGCGGTAGGCCCGCGTATCAGGGCGGGTCGCCGTGCCGAAAAAGTCTGCGATGGGCAGGTCGGACACAAATTCAGGTTTTGCATAGACCGCAGCCCCGAAGGTTTTGAGCGGAATGCCCCGCCAGAGCACTTGTTGCCCTGCCGTGGAATTGACTGTCACGGCCGTGCGCGCATCATCAAGCAATCGTGCCAATTTGCCGCCCCGAATGTAGTGCACGCGGTCACTGATCCCGTAGTGTTTGGACAGTCGTTTCAATTCATGGCGCACTGCGACACGACCGTCTTCAAGCGGGTGCGCTTTGAACACGAGATGGTGGTGTTGCGGTGCGCCTGTTGCGAAACCTTTCAGGACCACATCCAGAAAGTCGGTCATCGTGTTGAAGGGCGAGTGTTGCTGGAACGAGCTGTCGTGTTCCAGTTGAAGCAATGCCAGATGGTAGGGAAAGCCGCCATTGCGGACCCTGAGTGTCGCGATCCGTCGCTCAACCGCTTGTAGGGGCATCAGCAGTAACCGTTTGAGGTATAATTGAAATTCCTTGGTCACGGGCAGGTCGCGGTGGGGTTTGAAGTTCTTGTAGTCTCCGTTTCGGAACATCACAAACCAATGATACAGCGCCCCGTAAAAGACGTGTTGGCGCATGTCCCCCCAGTGCGCTGGCGGCATGGGCGCGTCCAGATCGGTTTGTGACAGGGCCGTTTGCATGTTGGTCAGCGACATGTCCATGAGTTTGGAGTTGCCGTTGGACCCGCCGCGTTCGTAAGTCACCCAGTAGGGGCGCATGTAGCCTTCTTCAAAGACGTGCACAGTGATGCCGCGCGCCTTGGCGATTTCGACTGCGCGGGCGTGGATGCCGCGTGTGTCGCCGTATAGGGCAATGTCTGTGACCCCTTTTTCGGTGAGAAGGGTTTCAAAACGTGCGGGCCATTCGGCGGCGTTGCCTTTGTAAGGGATATAGCTGGCAGGGTGGAACCAGAAGGCGCGGTCGCCTGCGTTGAACCCGACCCGCCAGACCGTCGCCCCGCCAAGTCTGAGCATCCGCCCGAGGCGGTTGAAAAACGGTCCGTGTGGTCCTTGCAGGAACAAGAACACCTTTTTGGTGTTTGAATGCGTGGTCATACTGCCCTTTTTTATCGGGTTCGCGGTTACGACCGTGTTACCGCGCCCTTTGGGCGAAATTATGGCTGTTGCGCTGCTGTGGCGCAAGGGCGAGGGGTTGATTGCGCGTGGTTCGCCCGCTACCTCGTGGTTTAGATGGCACAAAGGACCTACCCCCATGTTTACAGGCATTATCACTGACGTCGGATCGATTGTGTCCCTGACCCAAGAGGGCGACCTGCGCGCGCGGATTGGCACCGGCTATGACACCAGCGGCATCGATATCGGGGCCTCTATCGCCAGTGATGGTGTGTGTTTGACTGTCATTGCCTTGGGGGCCGATTGGTATGATGTGCAGGTCAGTGCCGAGACCGTTTCCAAGACCAATCTGTCTGAATGGGCCGTTGGCAAACGTGTGAACCTTGAGCGTGCCTTGAAAGTTGGCGATGAATTGGGCGGCCATATCGTGTCTGGCCATGTGGATGGTGTGGCCGAGGTCGTGGCCATCCTTGATGACGGCGACAGCACCCGTGTGACCCTGCGTGCCCCTGATGATCTGGCGAAGTTTATTGCGCCCAAAGGGTCGGTTGCTTTGAATGGCACCTCTTTGACCGTGAATGATGTGGATGGCGCGGATTTCGGGATCAATTTCATCCCCCATACCAAAACCGTCACCACTTGGGGGGATGTGGCAGTGGGGGATCGCGTGAATTTGGAGATTGATACGCTGGCCCGATACGTGGCCCGTTTGGCGGAAGTGGGCTGATACTTTTTTGCGCTCCGCGCGGGAGGTATTTTTCCCAAGAAGAAGCCCATCTGCGGCGCTTTGATACGCCACGTTGGTCTAGTCATTCTTTTGCCTGTGGGGTAGGGCTGCGGTATCTGCAATTCTAAGGCCTGCATCGATGAGCTTTGAGACCCCCGGACCCGTTGAAACCGATCTTGCTGCGGCCATTTCCCCGATTGAGGAGATTATCGCGGCGGCCCGTGCCGGTGAGATGTTTGTTCTTGTCGATCATGAGGATCGTGAGAACGAGGGCGATCTGGTCATTTGTGCCGAGTTTGCCGATGCGGCTGCCGTTAATTTTATGGCCACATATGGCCGTGGATTGATTTGCTTGCCCATGACCTCTGCCCGGATTGATGATTTGGGCCTGCCGATGATGGCGGTGAATAACTCAAGCCGTCACGAGACCGCCTTTACCGTGTCGATTGAGGCCCGTGAGGGGGTCAGCACTGGTATTTCTGCCGCGGATCGCGCTTTGACGATTGAGGTGGCGATCAATGAACAAAACACGTCGGCCCAGATTGCAACACCGGGCCATGTGTTCCCGTTGCGCGCCCGCAATGGTGGTGTGCTGGTGCGTGCCGGTCATACAGAGGCGGCTGTTGATATTGCCCGTCTTGCGGGCTGCAAGCCTGCCGGTGTGATCTGTGAGATCATGAAGGACGATGGCGAGATGGCCCGTCTGCCCGATCTGGTAGATTTTGCCGCCACACATGGTTTGAAGATCGGCACCATTTCCGACCTGATTGCGTACCGCCACAAGCATGACAACCTGCTGCGCGAGCGTGACGACCGCATGGTGACGTCTGAACACGGTGGCGACTGGCGTATGCGTGTCTTTGCAGATCAGATCACTGGCACCGACCATGTGGTGCTGACCAAGGGCGATTTGACTGATGGTGCGCCTGTATTGGTGCGCACCCATGCGATCAATGCTTTGGAAGATATTCTGGGGCTTGGACCAGCGCGTGCGGGTGAAGTGCCGCGTGCGATGGAGATTATCGCCGCAGAAGGGCGCGGTGCTGTGTTGCTCTTCCGTGACCCGCATCCGACGTTGCGGTTGGACGAAGATGACGACGACGCCCCGCGCACGATCAAACGCACAGGCACAGGCGCACAGATTATGGCGGCGCTGGGGTTTCAGGATTTGATCTTGCTGACCGACAGCCCCGAGACCAAATATAAAGGGTTAGAAGCCTACAATCTGCGCATTGTCGGCACCCGCCCCATTACGAAAGACTGACCTATGGCTGGACATGAGACCCATCACATTCTGCCCCGACCGGAGTTCGATAAGCCGGTCAAGATCCTGATTGTTGTGGCCCCTTACTACAAGGATATCGCGGACAATCTGGTGGCCGGCGCCAAGGCTGAGATTGAGGCCGCGGGCGGCACGTGGGAGCTTGTTGAGGTGCCCGGCGCGCTTGAGTTGCCCACTGCGATCGGGATTGCGGACCGCCGCAGCAACTTTGACGGGTTTGTCGCTTTGGGCTGCGTTATGCGTGGCGAGACGACGCATTATGACACCGTGTGCAATGACAGCAGCCGTGCGTTGCAATTGATGGGGTTGCAGGGGCTGTGCATTGGCAATGGCATCCTGACCGTGGAAAACCGCAAACAAGCCGAAGTGCGGGCTGATCCAAAGGATCAAAACAAAGGCGGCGGGGCGGCGGCTGCGGCCTTGCATCTGTTGGCACTCACTCGTAAGTGGGGCACCCAATCCAAAGGGATCGGATTCAAGCCTGCTTCCGAGAACATTCTGATGGCAGGCGATAGCAAAGGCCCCACCACCGCATGAGCGATATTCACGGCAATCTGTCCGGCAACCAACGCCGCAAGATGAAATCTGCTGCACGGCTTTATGCGGTGCAGGCGCTGTTCCAGATGGAGCATTCGGCGCAGACCATTGATGCGGTCCGGTTGGAGTTTATCGAGCACCGCTTTGGCGAGACCTTGGAAGGTGTCGAATTGCAGGACGGCGATGTAGAGCATTTTACCCAAGTCCTTGATGATGCAGTTAATTTCCAAGCCCCGATTGACCAGATGACCGACCGTGCTTTGGTTGCGAAATGGCCCATTGCGCGGATTGATCCGACCTTGCGGGCGCTGTTCCGTGCGGCGGGGGCTGAATTGCGTGATACGTCTATTCCGCCGAAGGTGGCGATTGCCGAATATGTGACCGTGGCTGCTGCGTTCTTTCCTGACGGCAAAGAACCGAAGTTTGTGAACGCCGTTTTGGATCATATGGCCCGTGAGGCGCGACCGGACGCGTTTTCCTAAAGCCTGCGACAGTCTGCGGTGTTGGACAGAGGCCGGTAAGGCGCTATTATCGTGATAGCGAAAGGACCTCTCTCATGCCCAAGCTCATCAAGATGTATATCAAACACTGCGCCATCGGCTTTGCCATTGCGGCTGCTTTTGTGGCGGTGCTGTTGTGGTTTAATGTGATGAACCTGTGGGGGATGGTCAGCCATGATCCGATGGGCTGGCTTGCAGTGCTGGTGCTGTGGATTTCCAACGGGATTGTTTTTGCAGGGGTTCAGTTTGCCTATGCGATCATGGCGATGGCCGATGATGAGGACGATGACGACCATCACGGCGGGTCTATGACGTGGGATGTGGTGCCTGTAAGGGTTGAGGCCAAGCCTTTACAGGGGCAGTTGCCGCGACGGTAGACGTGAGGCGGGTTTGCCAATCCTGCGCTGCTGCTTAATGTTCCATCCAACACTTTGGAGGTGCTTATGCTTGTCGTCCATCATCTGAACAATTCGCGCTCGCAACGGGTCCTTTGGCTGCTTGAGGAATTGGAAGTTCCTTATGAAATTCGCCACTATCAACGCGACGCGGTTACCAATCTGGCACCACCCGAATTGAGCGATGTGCATCCGTTGGGTAAGTCCCCCATGATTGAAGATAATGGCCGCTTGATTGCCGAAAGTGGTGCGATTGTGGAATACATCTGTGCCCGGTACCGGCCCGACATGATCCCGCCTGCTGACAGCGATGCCTTTATCAACCATCTTGAGTTGACGCATTTCGCCGAAGGATCGGCGATGACGCCTATCCTGTTGGGGCTTTATGTTGGCCGTTTGGGCGAAGCGGGTGCCCCACTTAAACCGCGCATTCAGGAACAACTGCACGGTCATTTTGCCTATATGGAACAGGTCCTGCGGCCTTCGGGCCATTTCGTGCTGGATGATCTGTCAGCGGCTGACATTATGCTGAGCTTTCCGGCCGAGATTGCGATCAAGCAGGGGTATGGCGAGACGTTTCCAAAGCTCGCAGGGTTTGTTGAGCATATTCAGAGCAGACCCGCCTACAAACGCGCGTTGGAGAAGGGTGGCTCTTACCAATTTGCGTAGTGGGAGGAGGGTCTGTCTTGCACGGCTTTTGGAGCCTACTGGCTTAAACAGGCTTCAAAATGTGTGACGGACCACCACAACCGTTTTAGTTTTTTATTCCCGAGGACCTGAATATACAGGTGGGCGCCAGATAAATGAACCAGGGCTCAGACAGAGCCAGCTCCCTCGGATTTGCGTAAGGCCACTGGAATGTAACCAGTCACGAATTGGGTAGAACCGTCACTCAGCAGAGGTAAGCCGAGGGGGGCGCGCTGACAAGGGTTAGAATTGCGGGTTGAATTTGTTCTTGTTTCGTTCATATTTGCCGGATGGATGATTTACCCGCCCTACAAACGACAGCCCAGCTTGCCCCCGGTCAGGTTTTGGCGCGCGGCGTAGCGCGGTATATGGCCAGTTACGGCTTTGTATCCATTGAGGAATTTGTGCCAGATCGTGGGCTGCGTGTCGATGTGATGGGCCTTGGCCCCAAGGGCGAGATTTGGGTGATTGAGTGCAAATCATCGATTGCCGACTATCAATCCGATCACAAATGGCAGGGATACCTAGACTGGTGTGACCGCTTTTTCTGGGCGGTCGATTGCGATTTCCCGACCGATGTTTTGCCCGAGGGCACCGGATTGATGATTGCTGATGGCTATGGCGCTGAAATCCTGCGGTTTGGTGATGAGACCAAGCTGGCGCCTGCGCGTCGTAAGGTCTTGATCCAGAAGTTTGCCACTGTGGCGGCGCGTCGCTTGCAGCAGTGGCGCGACCCGAACGGGGTTACGTCATAGACCGTGCGGCTTTGGCGGCGGCCATGATTTCTTCAGCGATTTCGTCTGCCTCTTCAGGTTCGAAATCCATAGGAACTTCAATGCCTTGCGATTCGATGTAAATGCGGACCATGCCCTTGTCTGTGGGGCCGATTTGCATGTTCGCCTCGACGTCGCGTTCTGAATTGATACCCATCGCTTTGGTCCTCTTTGTAGTCGGCCTTCCTGCTACTGTGGAATGACTTGCAAGGCAAGTTTGATCAGGCGCATCATGGGGTATGGAGACCGTTAGCTTGCGACCCTTTGAAGCCACCGACGCCGACTGGCTGGCCGACCAGCACCGCGATCTATACGCGCTGGATGAAGGGTTTGACCCTGCATTTCGGGATGTTGTGGCCGAGATATTGGCGGATTTCATTGCCAACCATGACCCGAAAGTTGATCGCGGTTGGATCGCTGATGAAAATGGTACCCGTTTGGGCAGCATCTTTTGTGTCCGCCTGTCCGAAGAGACCGCCAAGCTGCGCATGTTTCTGTTGACCCATGACGCACGCGGCAAGGGGCTTGGGAAACGCATGTTGCGCACCTGTATGGATCACGCCCGCGCCTGTGGATACGCGAGAATGGAGCTTTGGACCCACGAAAGCCATGAAGCCGCCTGCGCGCTTTACGCGGCGCATGGCTGGCAGTGCACCATCAGCAAACCGGTTCATTCCTTTGGCGTCGATCTTGTGGAGCAGGTTTGGGACGTCACGCTGTAGCCGTGCTGTCCCGTTTTGGACTCCGACCTGTTGAAGACGTGAAGTCATGCCTTTTGCAATGATCGCGAATTTCGGTCACTGAGAGTCAACGACGTTATCTTAGGTGGTTCCCAATGCGCACGATGCCGAACTCAGTTTACACCTACATCTTCAGGTATTCGAAGTGGCAGCAGATTGTTGTGATCGGTCTAACACTGGCGCTGTTGCCGCTGTCGCCCGTGCCTTTGGAGTTGCAGCGCAGGCTGCTGGATGATGCTGTTGCCAACAAAGACGTCGATCTTTTGATCTGGTTGGCTGGGCTTTATGTTCTTGCCCTTCTTGTTGCGGCTGGGATCAAGTTTGCTATGCGCGTTCAGCGCGAAATGATCTCCGCGCGTATCGTGCATGCGCTCAGGCGATCCGTTTACTATCACATCTATACTGTGACCCCGCCCGCATTGCTGAAGGCCAGCAAGGGCGGCGATGATGTGGTGGATGAGGGCACGGTTGTGTCTCTGCTGTCGAGTGAGACGGAAAAACTGGGGGGCTTTGCGGGGTCTGCGATCTCTGGCCCGCTTTTGCAGATCGGCATGCTGTGCGTGGTTCTAGGCTATATGTTCTACATTGAACCTGCCGTTGCTGCGATTGCTTTGGCGCTTTATTCGCCGCAGTTTGTGCTTGTTCCCATCTTTCAGGCCCGCATGAACCGTTTGGCCGGTGAAAAAGCGATTACAGTGAGAGAGTTGGGTAATTTTATTGTCGACAACGTCGAGCCTGATCTGTTGAACAAGCCGCCGCCCGAAGGGTTCACGACGCTCACAGACCGGATATTGCAGCTGCGCACCCGGTTTTTGTTGGCTAAGAACATCATGAAAACGCTCAACAATCTGCTGATCGCCCTGGGGCCTTTCGGGGTTATTGTCTGGGGTGGTTATCTTGTTATTCAAGGCGAGGCCGAAGTTGGCGTCATTCTGGCTTTTGTGTCGGGATTGGAGCGGCTGGGCGGCCCGATTCGGGATCTTGTCGGGTCATACGGGTCCATCACAGATGCCCGCATGCGGTACCGTATTCTGCTTGATAGCTTTCCCGAAGGCATGGATTGCGACGTGCCTGAACCGATGCCCAAGGTGATGTGGCAGGGTACGTCTACCTGACATTGAACGGCTGCCGTGCTCGGGGGCGCAGCCCGTTCGTGACGGTATGCGAAGGTATACACACTAAAGTGATTGCTATGTGATGAAGCCTTTTCGGTCACTTGTGCTAGCGATTTGCCTACGTGGTTTAATTGTGTGCAATCAGTGGGACGAACAAAGGAAAAAACATGAGAACGCAAATCCTCGCTGCTTCGGCTTTGGTTACAACGCTTGTGATGTCGTCTTCAGCGCATGCGGCCGAGTGCGCTGTTGACGTGCTCGATCCCTTCGATCTTGAAGGTGAACAGATTGACGCGATCTATGAGTGCATCGGCGACAAAATGGTCGAAGGTTACAGCAAACAAGGCGACGAAATCGCGACGTCTTACCGTGACTGGACAGTAACCAGCACGCGCCCCGCAGTCGCTGGCCCACACGGCAACAGATTGTTGCAAACATTTGCCAATGACATTGCGGTCGAAGAGTATCTGAAATTCGCCGAAGAGGGTGTTGTGATGCCGGTGGGCTCGGTGCTCGCCAAAGAAAGCATCCGCATCCATAAGAAGAAAGAGCAAGCGGTTGTTGGTCCTTTGTTCATCATGACAAAGGTAGAAGCCGGAAGCGTTCCTGAAACCAATGACTGGGTCTATTCCGGCCTGCAGCCAAACGGCAAGCCGATGAAGTTCAAGCAGGCCTTCTGCCACGACTGTCACACCGGTTGGGCAGAGCAGGACTATCTTGCCTACCCATTGGAAGACGTCCGCGTCTCAAACTGATCTGGCCAGCTAAGTCCCTGCTGCGCTTTGAAGATAGGCGCGGCGGGCCGATCACAACAGGCCTTGCAACCGGTAAACACAGATCGTCTCCGGTTGCGGCGTTATTCAGGCACCCCGTCGCACCTTACAAATCGCCGAAATCTGATCCAATTGGTCAGACAACATCTTGCGACGCCAATTCACCCATGCTAACCACAGCCTCGGTTTAAGCGGCGAAGTGGTCGCGCAGGCCCTGTGCCGCCTTAGCTCAGTTGGTTAGAGCGCCTGATTGTGGATCAGGAGGTCCTTGGTTCGAGACCAAGAGGTGGTACCACTCCCTTCCTTTCGCAGTCTCAACCCCTTAAGGGCAGGGTTCAGTCCTGAAAGGTGCTTTATGGCGGACGATCCTGTGACCATCATCTCATTTGCATTGGATGAAAATCCGGCGCCGCGGCTGGACAAGGCTTTGGCCCGCGATGTGCCTATGGATGCGAACCTGTCGCGCACCCGATTGGCCAAGCTGATTGAGGCGCAAGCGGTGCGGATCAACGGGCAGGTTGTTACCGATCTGAAAGCCAAGGTTGCCATGGGCGATCAGGTTGAGATTACGGTGCCGGAAGCCGCCGAAAGCCATATTGGCCCCGAAGATATTCCGCTGGATGTGGTGTTTGAAGACGATGATCTGATTGTTGTGAACAAGCCTGTTGGCATGGTCGTTCATCCCGCGCCGGGTAGTCCTTCTGGTACGCTTGTGAACGCACTGTTGCATCATTGCGGCGATGATTTGTCCGGTGTTGGCGGTATGAAGCGCCCTGGCATTGTGCACCGGATTGATAAGGATACCTCTGGCCTTTTGGTGGTTGCCAAGTCCGACGCCGCCCATCAGGGGCTGGCCGATCAGTTCGCCAAGCACACGGTTGAGCGGTACTATCTAGCCGTCGTCTACGGTGTGCCTGATGCCAATGATCCCCGATTGCGCGGGATCAAGGGGGCCAGTTTTGAGGCGGCGAATATTCTGAAAATGACCACCCAGCTGGCGCGGCACAAGCATGACCGGCAACGGCAGGCTGTTTTGTTCCAAGGCGGCCGCCACGCGGTGACGCGGGCGCGGATTGTGGAACGGTTTGGTGCGCCTGTAGTGGCGTCCTTGGTGGAATGTTGGCTGGAGACAGGCCGGACCCATCAAATTCGTGTGCATATGGCCCATGCGGGGCATTCGCTGATCGGGGATCAAACCTATGGGGGCAAGCGCAAGCTGTCGGCCAAAGCTCTGCCCGAGGTGGCGTTGCAAGCTGTTGCGGATTTTCCTCGTCAGGCGCTGCATGCGGCAGTTTTGGGGTTTGAGCACCCCATTTCGGGCGATCAGATGCGGTTTGAGGCGGAATTGCCCGCCGATATGGCCGCATTACTGGACATATTGCGGGTCCCTTCGGCGAAATCTGGCTGAAACAGGCTGCACAGCTTCGTGATTAAGGTGTCATAAACCTTTGCAGGTGTAACTGCCGACCCAATATCTTTTACCAGACGTTAATACGGGGGGTTGAAAGCGCAACGCACGCTCCCCATATCAAATGTTAAGAGCCTAAACATAGGCGGCCCTTTGTTAGGGTCACGTTTCAAGAAAGGGGACATTCACATGGCAAATTATGCAAATCTTCCAGCACCGACGCCCGAAGGCGGGTTGAACCGGTATATGCAGGAAATCCGCAAGTTCCCTCTGCTGGAGCCGGAGCAAGAATATATGCTGGCCAAAGCATGGGTTGAGCAAGAAGACACTGAAGCCGCGCATCAGATGGTGACGTCTCATCTGCGTTTGGCTGCCAAAATCGCGATGGGTTATCGTGGATACGGGCTGCCGCAGGCCGAAGTTATTTCGGAGGCCAATGTGGGCCTTATGCAAGCGGTCAAACGCTTTGACCCTGAAAAGGGGTTCCGTTTGGCGACCTATGCGATGTGGTGGATCCGCGCCAGCATTCAGGAATACATCCTGCGCAGCTGGTCACTGGTGAAGCTTGGCACGACCTCGGCCCAGAAAAAGCTGTTCTTTAACCTGCGCAAAGCCAAGAACAAGATCGGCGCTTTGGAAGACGGTGATCTGCGTCCTGAAAACGTGAAACGTATCGCGACTGATCTGGGTGTGACCGAGACTGAAGTGATTTCGATGAACCGCCGTATGTCTGGCGGGGACGCATCGTTGAACGCGACTGTCGGATCCGAAGGTGAAGGCACCATGCAGTGGCAGGATTGGCTGGAAGATGAAGATGCCGATCAGGCGGCTGATTATGAGGCCAAGGACGAGCTGGAAAGCCGCCGTGCCTTGTTGCTGGAAGCTATTTCGGTCTTGAACGAGCGCGAGCAGGACATCCTGACCCAGCGTCGTTTGTCCGAAAAGCCGGTGACCTTGGAAGAGTTGAGCAGTCAGTACGATGTCAGCCGTGAACGTATCCGTCAGATCGAGGTCCGCGCCTTTGAGAAGCTGCAAGACAAGATGCGCAGCCTTGCAAAAGAGAAGGGCATGTTGACCCCTTCCTGATGCACCGCTTGGCGGCCGCGTCAAAAGACAATAGCCTCGCCCTTGAATGAAGGGGCGGGGCTTTTTTATGGCCGATCTACCGAGCGATTATGTGTTTCATCTGCCAAGATCCTGGCTAGGTGCGGGCGGTTCCGGTGTGTTGCCGTTTTACGAGCGTTTGTCTGACGGTTTGCGACGGCGGGGGATGAGCGTCGTGCATGTGCCGCTTGATCGAGATGTGGTGATGGCGCATGTGGCCTCGGATACTGCGTTTCATGTGGTCAATCATGGCCGGTTTCAGGACCCCCGAGTTTTGAACGCGGGCATCGCCTATATCTATCCGTTCTGGAACATGGACCCTTTGGGCATCCGTGCGTTTTCGTCGATCGCGGGTCATCCGTTTCGACCTGGTCAGATTGATGCGGATGCCGCTCGTCCGTTCTTTCGCCGTTTGCGCAAGCGATTGGTCGGGGGGCGGACATCAAGATATCCGCAACCCGATCTGGCCAGTGTTGTCCCTGAGGACTGTATCGCCGTGTTTATGCAGTCTGAAGCGCATCGCAATGTAGGCGAAACGCGGCACCTGACCCCGTGGCAGATGATTGAAACCTGTGTCGCGACAGGTCAACCTGTCGTCGTCAAACCGCATCCTCGTGATGAGACGCCCGAGACGCTGGCCCGTTTGAACCGGATGGCAAAGGCGCATTTGAATTTGACTGTCAGTGCGGCCAATATTCATGATATTCTGGCTGCTGCCGCCCGTGTTGTGACGATCAATTCGGCTGTGGGTGTTGAGGCCTATCTGCACCGCAAGCCTGTTGTGCTGTGCGGGCAGGCTGATTTCCATCATATTGCGGATGTGGCGCGATCGGTGGATGCGCTTGCCGATCTGCTATCGTGCGACCCCAAGCCGCGTGCCTATGCCAAGTATATCCATTGGTATTTCGCCCAGATGTGTCTGAGCACGACAGAGCCTGATTTGACGGGTCGTTTTTTGGACCGTGTGGCGGCGGCGTTGGAGTGAAAACCCGCGCAGCGTGTTGGGACGTTCTAACCGCTCCGCGGGGGAGTATTTTGCAAAGGGTAAAGGCGGGGCCTTAGTCCTCCATCGCTTCGAGCTCGTCTATGAAGCCTGAGATCATCGACAGTCCTTTGTCCCAGAATTTAGGGTCTGACGCGTCGAGCCCGAAGGGGGCCAATAGGTCTTTGTGATGCTTTGATCCGCCTGCTTTGAGCATGTCGAAATATTTGTCTTCAAAGCCGTCGTCGCCTTCTGCGTAGACCGCGTAGAGCGCGTTTACGAGGCCGTCTCCGAAGGCATAGGCGTAGACGTAGAAGGGCGAGTGGACGAAGTGCGGGATGTAGGCCCAGAATGTTTCGTACCCGTCCATGAATTCGAAGGCTGGCCCGAGGCTTTCGGCTTGCACGGACATCCAGAGCGCGTTGATGTCTTCTGGTGTCAGCTCACCTGCGCGGCGCGCGTCGTGCAGTTTGCATTCGAAATCGTAGAAGGCGATCTGGCGCACGACCGTGTTGATCATGTCTTCGACTTTACCTGCCAGCAGGATGCGCTTTTCGGCCTTGGTTTCGGCCCCGTCCAGCATTTTGCGGAATGTGAGCATTTCCCCAAAGACCGATGCCGTTTCGGCAAGTGTCAGTGGTGTTGAGGACAGCATTTCACCTTGTCCCGCGGCCAGAACCTGATGCACCCCGTGACCGAGTTCGTGCGCCAATGTCATCACATCGCGGGGTTTGCCCAAGTAGTTGAGCATCACATAAGGGTGCACGTCTGTCACTGTGGGGTGCGCGAAGGCGCCCGGTGCTTTGCCTGGTTTCACCCCTGCATCGATCCAGCCTTTGGTGAAGAACGGGTCTGCAAGATCGCCCATGCGCGGGTCAAAGGCCGAATAAGCGTCCATCACCATTTTTTGCGCGGTCGGCCAATCAACCGCTTTGGGGTCTTCCATGGGCAGGGGCGCGTTGCGGTCCCAGACCTGCATCACGTCAAGGCCGAGCCATTTGCGTTTCAATTCATAATAGCGGTGGCTGAGTTTGGGGTAGGCCTTGACCACGGCGTTGCGCAGGGCCTCGACCACCTCGGGTTCGACCTGATTGGACAGATGCCGGTTGGTTTGCGGGGTGGGCATGCCGCGCCAGCGGTCTTCGATCTCTTTTTCCTTGGCTTGGGTGTTGTGCACCCGCGCGAAGGTTTTGACGTTTTCGCCAAAGACGCGCGCCAGTTCTTCGGCACCTGCCTGCCGGTTTTCGCGGTCAGGATCGGTGAGCAGGTTGAGCGTGCCTTCGATGCCAAGTGTTTCGCCGTTCACCTCAAACGTCAGGCCCGCGATGGTTTCATCGAACAACCGTTCCCATGCGTCCCCGACCACGCCCATGTCGTGCAGGAATTTTTCCAGCTCGTCCGACAGTTGGTAGGGTTTCATCGCGCGGATGCGGTCGAAAATGGGCTTGTAGCGGGCCAGATCGGTGTTCTTGGCCATCAGCTTGTCCAGATGGTCATCGTCTAGGCGGTTGATTTCAAGCGTGAAAAAGACCAGCGGCGTGGTGAAATTGGTGATGCTTTCCTGACAGTCGGACATGAACTTGGCCCGCTCTGCGTCGGTGGTCAGTTGGTAATACCGCAGCCCCGCGAAAGACATGATCCGCCCTGCGATGCCGTTGATTTTCTCATTGCGCAGGATGCAGTCGAGCAACCCGTTTGCGTCCAGCCCTTCAAGCTTGCCTTCGTAGTCCGCTGCAAAAGAGGCGCAGGCCTGTTCCAGCCAATCCAGATCACGTTTCAATTCGGGCGCGTCTTCGCCTGTGTAAAGATCGCTGAGATCCCATTCCGGCAGGTCCCCCAACGGCTCTCCTCCGGTGGTGGCGTTTGCATCGGAAACGGGGAAAGGCAGGTTCAGCATGGGGCGTCCTTTGATGGGGTTTGTATCAATCTAGTGATCCCGCAGCGGACCCACAACCCAAAGAAGGCCTTAGAATTGAAAGAGTTGCGCTGGATTATCTGTAAGGATTTTGGTCCGCGTTTCGCGATCTGTTACAACGCTGTGAAAGCTGTCCAGCAACTGGTTTGCTTGGGGCATTTCGGCCCCGTTGAGCATCAGATGCGGCCAGTCCGACCCCCAAAGGCATTGATCGGGGTTGGCCGCGACCAGCTTGGCGATCAGGTCGTCCCCGTCGTTGTAAGGCGCATTGCAGAGCCGGTAGATGGCCGAAAGTTTCACCCAGATATGCCCTTCGGCCAGTAGGGCGCATAGCGTATCGATGCCTTTTCCATCTGGGCTTAGTCCGGCGGTTGGCCAGCCGATGTGGTCGATGCACAGTGGCACGGGCAGGGCGCGGATGTCGTCGGCCAGATCGTCAATGTGTTGATCTGCGTGCAGCAGCATTTGCAGGTGTAGCCCTCGGTCAGCCAGCCTTGGGGCAAGCGCTTTGGCCCCGTCCCATGTCAGCACCCCGCCGTGTACATAGTTCAGCCGGAGAGCCATCAGCCCGTCTGTGGCGAATTGATCCAGTTCCGTATCTGTGGCCGCATCGCCCAGCAATCCGACGCCTTTGAACCCGTCACCCAGCCGCTTGACCGTTTCAATGGTGACCGAATTGTCGGTGCCATAAAGAATCGAATGCACGATCACCCCGCGTGAAAAGCCAAGCGTTTTCAGATGTGTGCGGTAAATATCAAGCCAGCCGTCAAAGTCCGGCCCCTGTGCGGGGTTTTCAACACGGCCGTCCCATAGCGGGTATTCGGGACCAGCCACAAGATGCACATGGGCATCGCAGGCGTTTGCGGGCGGCAAGTCCAGCGGTGCTTGGGACGCGGGCGGCATTTGGGCGAAGGGTTTATCCATAGGTGCGCAGCATGTCTTTCAAATCGTCGAGCGTGTTTGCCTCTTGCAGTGGTTTGTCTTTACGCCAACGGCTCATGCGGGGGAAGCGCAAGGCGACCCCTGATTTATGGCGCGGGCTTTCCTGTATGCCTTCAAAGGCGATCTCAAACACATGGGCAGGGGTGACGTGGCGCACAGGGCCGAACCGTTCGAGCGTGTTTTTCTTGACCCAAGCGGTGATCTCTTTGAATTCGGCGTCTGTGAGGCCGGAATAGGCTTTGGCGAAGGGCACCAGATCGTTGCCGTTCCAGACCGCGAAGGTGAAATCGGTAAACAGGTTCGCCCGCCGCCCGTGGCCAGCTTGGGCGTAGATCATGACTGCGTCGATCACCAGCGGGTCGAGCTTCCATTTCCACCAATCGCCCTTCTTGCGGCCTGCCAGATAGGGGCTGTCTTTGCGTTTGAGCATCAAGCCTTCGGCGCGCATGTCGCGGGCCTGGCTTCGGGTTTTGGCAAGGCTGTCCCATGTGTCATATTCGATTTGCGGCGACAGGCGCAGGGGGGCATCGGCGGGCAAATCGCCCACCAGTTTGTCCAGCTTGGCGCGCCGTTCCGCAAAAGGGCGTTCGCGCAGGTCAATCCCGTTTTCCTCAAGCAGATCATAGGCATAAAGCACCACGGGTGCGTCGTTCAGCAGTTTCTTGGGCACCGTTTTGCGCCCGATCCGCTTTTGCAGCGCGTTGAAGGGGGCGGGGCCGTCGTGCCAGACCAGAAGCTCTCCGTCCAAGACCGTGCCATCGGGGATGAAATCCACGAGCCGCGCAAATTCGGGGAAGCGGTCGGTCATCAATTCCTCGCCGCGGGACCACACAAAGGGCTGGCGGTCGCGGATTATGATCTGGCCGCGGATGCCGTCCCATTTCCACTCGGCAGACCAGTCTTTCGGGTCACCAAGGTTTTCGGGCGCGCCATCTAATCCATAGGCCAGATAGAACGGGTAGGGGCGCGAGGCATCCGCGCTGGCGTTCTCAGCCTCGATCAGATCGTGGAATGTCGTGTCATCGGGGGTCCAGTTGCCCATCAAACGGTGCGCAAGCTCGGCCTCGGGGGTGTCGGTGGCCTTGGACAGTGCGCGGGTCATCAGTTTTTGGCTGATTCCGACCCGAAAGCCGCCTGTGATCAGCTTGTTGAACAAAAACCGCTGGTCGTTGGGCAGGCTGTCCCATGCGCGCAGCACGAAGGCCTTGCGCGCGTCGTCTTCCAAAGCGGCCAGCCCGCGCAGTTCGGTGATCCAATCGGTTAGGCTGCGGTCTGTTGTGTTGGACGGGGCAGGCAGCACGAGCGCAATAGTTTCGGCGAGATCACCGACAACCGGATAGGTTTCTTCGAACAGCCAAAGCGGGATGCCCGCGACCTCAGCCGCCCATTCGCGCAGTTTGGTCGTGGTGACAGCGCGTTTGGGGCGGCGGCCTGAGAAGATTGCGATGGTCCAGAGCTTGTCTTGGTCGGGGGCAGTGCTGAAATAGTCTGCCAAGGCAGCGACTTTGACTGTGGTCTTTGTGCTTTGGTCGATCGCAGCGAACAGGGTGGCGAAACGGTTCATGCGGCGTCGCCCGTGTCGGCTGCTTCGCCTTCAAACTCGGTCTGGACGACCTGCGCGTTGTATCCTTGATCGTTAAGCCAGCGCGTGAAGATATCCGTGTAACCATGCGTGACGTATATGTTTTCCGCGCCTGTTTGTTTGATCGCCCAGTTCAATCCGTCCCAATCGGCGTGGTCTGAAATGACGAACCCCCGATCTGATGCCCGCCTGCGCCGCACGCCGCGCAGCTGCATCCAGCCGCTTGCGAAGCCTGTGGATACCGCCCCGAATTTGCGCGCCCATGCGCTGCCAAAAGCGGATGGCGGGGCGAGCACCAGCGCGCCGGTGTGGTCTTTGATATTCGTCTCTGCGGTGACCGGAACAGTGTCGGGCAAAGTGATGCCTTGGCCGCGCAGGATACCGTTTGTGGCCTCAACCGCGCCGTGGGTCAGGATGGGGCCGATGTTTGTGTCCAGCATCCGCATCAGCCGTTGCGCTTTGCCAAGCGCGTAGGCCCCAAGCAAGGGCGTCTTGCCCGTCGCCACGCAATCGCGCCACCAAGTGTTGATCTCTGCCGCGACGGTCGCTTGTGGCGCCCATCTGAAGGCTGGCAGTCCAAAGGTGCTTTCGGTGATGAAGCTGTGGCATCGGATAGGCTCAAAAGGCTCTGACAGCCCGTCGTCTTCGGTTTTATAGTCGCCCGAGGCGACCCAAATTTCGCCTTTGACCTCGATACGGATCTGCGCTGATCCCGGAACATGGCCTGCTGGGTGGAAGGACACGCACGCATCGCCGATCTGACGGGTTTCACCGTAAGTGATTGTATCTAAGTTGATATTTCCCAAGCGGTGCCGCATCACAGGGGCGGCTGCATGAGTTGCTAAATAGTGCGCGTGACCGGATCGGGCATGGTCTGCGTGGCCGTGGGTGATCAATGCACGCGCAACCGGTCGCCACGGGTCCACGTAGAAATCACCCGCAGCGCAGTAAAGGCCCTTATCGGTAAAGCTGATGATCTGGCTGCGCGTCATGCCCTTAGGATAGGGCACGCATCAGGTTTTAACAGAGGGATCAGGCAGAGCGTGCCGTGTCAGCGTCAAGCGCGTCGTGAGTGGTGGCTGAAAAGAGGTCATCGAACCCATCGAACACAGATTTGCGGATGGCAGTGGTTTCCATCATCACTTCGTGTTCGCCGCCTTCAACCAGATCAAGCAGCCCTTTGGGCCAGCTTGCCATGCGGTTGTGGATACGGGCGGCGTCCACGATGCGTTCGTTGGTGCCCAAAAAGGTCAGGCAGGGGAGGTCGGGTGCGGCCATCTGGGCCAGCGCGCGGGTCTCAATCAGGGCTTCGCGCAGCCAGACAAGGCTCGGTCCGCCCAAGGCCAGATCAGGGTGCGCGGTCAGCTGTTCGCGCATGAAATCATGCATCGCGCGGTCTGTGGTCAGGGTGTTGTCCTCAAACGGATCGCTGAGCACATAGGTCGATGGCTTCATCCCCGGCGGCAGGCGGTGGCCTTGACCGGACCAGCCCGCGAGATGGGACAATGCCCAAGCCACAGGCCGCGTGGGGGTGGCCAGATTGATCCCCCACATAGGGCCGGTAAAGCCAGCGGCCTCAACCTCAAGCCCGTTGTAAAGTGCGCGCAATCCAATGCAGCCGCCCATCGAATGGCCGACCAAATACCAAGGCTTTGGCAGGTCCAGCTGTTCGGCCACGTCAAGCATGGCCGTCATGTCTTTTTGGTAGTCATCGAAGGTTTCGATATGGCCTATCCGACGATCCGGCAAAAGCCGGTCCGACAGACCTTGCCCGCGCCAGTCGATGACCAGCGTGCTGTACCCGCGCGCGCCGAAATCGGCAGCGGCGGGCGCATATTTTTCGATGTATTCGGTGCGCCCCGGGAAGAGCAGCACAGACCCCTTTTGACCATTGGCCGGAAAATGACCGACCCGCAAGCGGATGTCATCCTCAGCCCGTGTCCAATAGGCGCAAGCCCCGTCAGGGCCATGCGCCACATCGGCAAAATATGGGGCCTGCTCAAGCATCAGGCCAGCACAGCCGACAGTTTCATCGCCATGCCCATGTCACCGTCAACCTTCAGCTTACCGGTCATAAAGGCGCTTGTGGGGTTGGTGTCCCCTTCAAGGATCGACTGGAAGGTTTCGGCATCTGCCGACAGGGTCACATCTGTTTCGTCGTCGGCAACCCGCGCGCCGTCGCTGTCCATCACGATCGCACCTTCGCCTTCGATTGCAAACTTGGCGCTGCCGTCGAAATCGGCGCCGGCCAGCTTGTCGTTCAAAAGGGCTGCTGCTTGGGTCAAGATGTCGCTCATGTTAATCGTCCTGCTTTTTGGCCCATTTGACTGGATTTCCAGCGGGGGCGCGTTACACTGATTTGCATCATGCGCATTTACCCCATCAATCTCAATCCTATCTTTGCGGCACTTTTCGCCATAGTCATGAATTCCATACCTTTGGCCGCCCAAGTTGTGATCTCGCCCGAGGGTCCGCCGCCGGAAGAGGCCGAGCAGTCCGATCTGCCGCTGCTTGAACAGCTGAAAGAGGCTGACTCCGTTGACGCCATCCGTATTGAGCGGTCGTTGCAGCTGGAATGGTCTCGGTCAGGCTCTGCCGCGATGGATTTGCTGTTAAAGCGGGGCCGCGACGCATTGGAGGCCGAAGACTATGGCACCGCGATTGAGCATCTGACGGCCCTTACGGACCATGCCCCCGACTTTGCCGAAGGCTACCACGAACGGGCCCGCGCATACTATGCCCGTGGCCTTTATGGCCCTGCGTTGGACGATCTGAAGCAGGTGTTGATCCTCAACCCCGATCACTTTGACGCGATGTTCGGTCTGGGCCGGATGTTTGAGGAAATGGGCGACCTGCGCCGCGCCTCTGAGGTCTACATCCGCGTTCTGGACTACCATCCCAATCATACCCGAGCTAAAGAAGGCCAGACCCGTCTTCGCAAAAGCGGAATCGGTCGAACATTGTAAGGTCGCGCGACGACGCGTTTTAGGTTGAAAAGGACGCGGGCTGTGAGCGCACCGTCTCGGGTTGTGGCCGTTTTAGGCCCCACCAACACTGGCAAAACCACCTACGCGATTGAGCGGATGTTGGGGCATCGCACTGGTGTCATCGGCCTGCCGCTGCGGCTGCTTGCCCGCGAAGTTTATGACAAAATCGTAGCACTGCGCGGCCCGTCTATTGTGGCACTTGTCACCGGCGAAGAACGTATCGTGCCGCCGCGCACCCAGTATTGGGTCTGCACGGTTGAGGCCATGCCCGACGGGATGGGCGCTGATTTTCTGGCTGTTGATGAAATCCAGCTTTGTGCGGACCCTGAGCGCGGCCATGTTTTTACCGACCGTCTTTTGCGGGCGCGGGGGCTGCATGAGACCTTGTTTATGGGGTCCGACACCATGCGCGGGGCCATTCAGGAACTGGTGCCCGAAGCGCAGTATCTGCGCCGCGAACGGATGTCTCAACTGACCTATACAGGGTCCAAAAAGATCAGCCGGATGCCTGCGCGGTCTGCCATTGTCGGGTTTTCGGTTGAAAATGTTTATGCCATTGCCGAACTGCTTAAGCGTCAAAAGGGCGGGGCTGCGGTTGTGATGGGTGCGCTGAGCCCGCGAACCCGCAACGCGCAGGTGGCGCTTTATCAGTCGGGCGAAGTTGATTATCTGGTGGCCACGGATGCCATTGGTATGGGATTGAACCTTGATATCGATCACGTCGCCTTTTCCAGCACCACCAAGTTTGACGGGCGGCGGATGCGCCCCTTGGCCCCCAATGAGCTGGCGCAGATCGCGGGGCGGGCAGGGCGCGGCATGGCCAATGGCACCTTTGGCGTCACAGGCGAGGCCAGCCCGCTGGAAGACCCGGTTGCTAAGGCGATCACCGATCACCGTTTCACCCCGCAACGCAAGCTGAACTGGCGCAATTCCAAGCTGTCGTTTGGGTCGGTCGATGGGCTGATCCAAAGTCTTGAACAATCCCCGACTGGCGAGACGCTTATCAAAGCCCGTGAGGCCGATGACTTGGGTGCGTTGAAATCACTGGCGCAGGTGGCAGAAATTACAGCGCGGTGCAGTGACCCTAAATCTGTCACATTGCTGTGGGATGTGTGCCGTATCCCCGATTTCAGAGGGATCAGTCACGGCGAACACGCAGGCCTTTTGGAGCGGATTTTCAACTATCTGCACCAGTCGGGGCAAATTCCTGATGAATGGCTCGGTTCGCAAATCCAGCGGATTGACCGTATTGACGGCGACATTGATGTTTTGTCGAAACGGTTGGCGTTTATCCGCACATGGACCTATGTGTCGCAACGCAAAGGTTGGACCCGTGACGAAAACCATTGGCGCGACACCGCGCGCGCTGTAGAAGACAGACTGTCAGACGCATTGCACGACCGTTTGACCGAGAAATTTGTGGACCGGCGCACATCCGTGCTTTTGCGCCGGCTCAAGCAGAAGGAAGCCATGGTGGCAGACGTTAACGATAAAGGTGAAGTGACCGTTGAGGGCGAATTCGTCGGACGGTTGGACGGGTTTCGATTTACGCAAGACAAGTCAGCGGTGGGCGCAGAAGCCAAAACCCTGAAAACGGCGTCTTTGCAGGCTTTGGCACCGCAATTCCATCTGCGCGCAGACCGTTTTTACAACGCGCCCGACACCGAGATTGACTTCACAGAACAAGGTGGCCTGATGTGGGGCGAGGCGGCTGTTGGCAAGTTGTCCGCCGGTTCTGACCCGTTGAAGCCGCAGATTGAGGTCTTTGTTGATGATGTCGCTGGTGCCGATGTGGCTGAAAAAGTCACCCGCCGTTTGCAGCATTTCATCGACCGCAAAGTGGCCGCGCTGTTTGAGCCGTTGATGAACCTTTCCCGTGACGAGGAATTGTCAGGCTTGGCCCGTGGCTTTGCCTTCCGCATGGTTGAAAATCTGGGGTTGATCCTGCGCTCTGATGTGGCTGATGACGTTAAGGAACTTGATCAAGAGGCCCGTGGTGCCTTGCGCAAACATGGCGTCCGCTTTGGTCAGTTTACCATCTTTATGCCCTTGCTTCTAAAACCTGCGCCGACGCGGTTGCGTCTGGTTTTATGGTCACTTTCCAAAGGCTTGGCCGAGTTTCCTGAAAGCCCGCCCCCCGGTTTGGTGACTGTGCCTGCCGATGCTGCGGCCCCTGCGGGTGCTGATTTGATGTCGGGCTACCGTGCTGCTGGCACGCGTATGATCCGCATCGATATGCTGGAACGCCTTGCCGATATGCTGCGCGCTGAAGACACACGCGGCGGGTTTGAGGCCAAGGCTGATATGCTGTCGATCACTGGCATGACGCTGGAACAGTTTTCTGATCTGATGCAGGGCTTGGGCTATGCCGCCGATAAGGGTGAGCGGGTGAAGGTGAAAGCCACGCCAGAGGCCAAACCAGAGGATGCGGCAACAGAAGCCGAGGCAGCAACCGATGTTGCGCCAGATGCAGAGGCAGAAGCAGAAGCAGAAACCCCTGCGGCAGATGCGACCGAGGACGCCCCAAAAGCCGAAGAAGAAGACGCAGAAAAAGAGACATTCTACGTCTTCCGCTGGGCCGGAAACCGTGGTGCGCGCAAGCCGCAGCACCAAGGCAACCGCGACGGTGGCGACAAGCCACGCGGGAAGGGCAAGCCTCAGGGCCGCAAGGGGGGTGCCAAGAAGGGCGGCAAACCGCAGGGCGCGCAGAAATTCTCGGCCCGTCCGCCAAAATCTGAAAAGCCGATTGATCCAGACAATCCCTTTGCAGCAGCGCTGATGGGGCTAAAGACGGACAAATGACGCTTGAGCACTGAGACCGCTGACAAACTAAGGGTCGACAAATGGCTGTGGCAGGCGCGGTTTTTCAAAACGCGCACGCTTGCCGCCGCCCAAGTCAGTGCAGGCCATGTGCGCATTGACGGGACCAAAGCCGGAAAACCTGCGCAGACGGTTGCGATTGGCAATGTGCTGACTTTCACCGCGGGCGAGCGTGTGCGGGTTATTCAAGTGGATGCGATCGGCACCCGTCGCGGCCCAGCCCCCGAGGCGCAAGAGCTCTACACCGATCTGACACCGCCAGAGCCGCCAAAGGCCGAGAAATCCGTATCGCAAAACCCCGCATATGAGGGAAAAGGGCGCCCAACAAAACGTGATCGGCGCACAATGGACCTTTCTAAGGCCCGCAACCTTGAATGATCTGATCCTCTGATTTAGCTAGCTGACAACAACATCTAAGAAGAAGCCCGCCCATGACCTATATCGTCAATGATGCTTGCATCGCCTGCAAATACACAGACTGCGTCGAAGTCTGCCCCGTGGATTGCTTTTACGAAGGCGAAAACATGTTGGTGATCCACCCGGATGAGTGCATCGACTGTGGTGTCTGCGAACCTGAATGCCCCGCCGATGCAATCCGCCCCGATACAGAGCCAGAGGCGGAGAAATGGGTTGAGTTCAACCGCAAGTATTCAGAGCTTTGGCCGGTGATCATCACCAAGAAAGACCAGCTGCCCACCGCAGAAGAAATGGACGGTAAAGAGGGCAAGATGGAGCTGTTCTCGGAAGCGCCGGGCGAGGGCGGCTAAGGGGCGCTTTCTTTGGGGCCGTTTTTGTGATATACTGCCTTCAGCAATAACAATTCGGAGCGCATGTGCGCCTCTTTGAAACAGACATCTGACGACCGTTACATGGCATGTTCTGCGACACCTATCGGGGTTCGCAGCCCGTGCCTTTGTCGCGTGTGACAGACAGAAAGGACCAAAATGTCAAAATCTAAGAAACTCGATTTCAAGATCAACGACTTCATCGTCTATCCCGCGCATGGGGTGGGGCAGATCATCGGGGTCGAAGAACAGGAAATTGCCGGTCTCAATCTGGAAATGTTTGTTGTGACCTTCGAGAAAGACAAAATGACCCTGCGCGTGCCGACCGATAAGGCCACCGACATTGGGATGCGGTCTTTGTCCAGCCCGGACGTCATTGCCCATGCGATGAAGGTTCTTAAAGGTAAGGCCAAGGTCAAACGCGCCATGTGGTCCCGCCGCGCGCAGGAATACGAGCAAAAGATCAACTCGGGCGATTTGATCGCGATTGCCGAAGTGGTCCGCGATTTGCACCGCACCGATGACCAGCGCGAACAGTCTTATTCCGAACGCCAGCTTTATGAGGCGGCACTTGATCGCTTGACCCGCGAAGTGGCGGCTGTCAGCGGCGATGACGAGCTGGACGCGACCAAGCAGATCACAGATGTTCTGATGTCGCGCGCCCCTGTCGTGCCTGCTGCGTAAATCTGTTTCTAATCAAAGGTAAAGGCCGCGCTGTTAAGGTGCGGCCTTTGTCGTTTCTAAGCGCTTTTCTTGTCCTGACTGGCGCGGCTAAGCAAGGCCGTTTCCAGATCCTTCTCAAGCTCTTTGGCGCGGGCCACATAGGCTTCGTTCTCTGAGGCGGGCACCTGCGGGTCCCAAAGCTGGGCCAGTTCTTTCAAGGCCAGACGGTCGTGGTGATAGAAGGTCTGTTGCGCCTCGGCGGCTTCAAATTCGCTGAGGCCGACGTTTTCCAGAACATACCGCCCCGCCCGCAAGCTGCCGTCAAACATTTCGCGTACGATGTCGTTCGCTCCGGCTTGGAACAGACGGTAGACATGATTGCGGTCATAGGCGCGAGCGACGATGTGCAGATCAGGGCGTTGGCGTCGTGCATAGGCCGTCAGCTTGATCGCGGCCTCTTTGTCATCAACCGACACAACCAGCACACGCGCATTTTCCAAGCCCGCAGCCCGCAGCACGTCTGGGCGCGTGGGGTCGCCCAAGAATCCTTTGAACCCGAAGCGGCGCATCAGTTGGATCGTCTCCATATCTGTGTCCAGAACGACCGTGTTAAAGCCAGAGGCCTGCACCAGCCGGTTGACCATCTGCCCGAACCTGCCGATGCCCGCGATGATGACCGGGCCTTCGTGGTCGATCTCATCCTCGGGGTGGGCCGTTGTCGGATCGCCCATGCGCTTGGACATGACATCATAGAGGATAAACATCAGCGGCGTGATCAGCATCGACAGCGCAATCACAAGCAAAAGTGTTTCTGCGATGGGGGTCGGAATGACGTTTTGCGCGACCGAAAAGGACACCAGCACGAACCCGAATTCCCCCGCCTGCGCCAACCCCAGCGTAAACAGCCATTGATTGCGGCCCGACAGCCCAAAGGCACGGCCCAGCCCGTACAGCACCAACCCTTTGACCAGCAAAACCAGCAGCGCCATCGAAATGATCGCAGGCATATTGCTTTGCAGAAGCGAGAAATTGATGCCTGCACCGACGGTGATGAAGAAGAGGCCTAGCAACAGGCCCTTGAAGGGTTCGAGATCGCTTTCCAGTTCGTGCCGGAATTCGGAGTTCGCTAGCACGACCCCCGCCAAAAAGGCGCCAAGGGCAGGGGACAGCCCCACAAGCATCATCAGAAACGAAATGCCAACCACGATCATCAAGGCAAGGGCCGTGTACATTTCGCGCAGGTTGGCTGAATGGATGTACCGGAATACTGGCCGCGTTGCGTAAACGCCTGTCAGGATCATCGCGCCAATGGCCGCGATTGTGATCAGCGTGACCTGCCAGCCGGGCAATCCGTCGACCAATGACAGGCCGTGATGGGCGTCTTCTGCTGTCTTCAGTGCGATAGACCCGTCTGCGGATAAGGTTGCCACCTCTGGCAGCGCCAGCAGGGGCAAGAGCGCCAGAATGGGAATGACTGAGATATCCTGCGTCAGCAGCACTGAGAACGCGGATCGCCCACCGCCGGTTTGCATCAGGCCTTTCTCAGACAGGGTTTGAAGCACGATCGCGGTGGAGGACAGGGCAAGTGTTAACCCGATAGCAAGCGCCACGCTCCACGGTTGTTTGAAGGCCATGGCGACGCCCATCAGGGCCAGTGTAGACAAGACAACCTGCAACCCGCCCAAGCCAATCAGCCGGTGTCGCATATCCCATAAAGCCCTTGGTTCAAGCTCTAGCCCGATCAGGAACAGCATCATCACAACCCCAAATTCGGCGAAATGCTGAAGGTCTTGGGTCTCATTGCCGACAATCCCCAAAACGGGGCCGATAAGTATACCGGCGGCAAGATATCCTAAAACAGACCCAAGTCCGAGACGGGCTGCAATAGGGACGGCGATAACGGCGGCCGCCAGATAGATCGAGGCTTGGTAGAGAAAACCTTCCATATGGGTGGTTGTGTCCTTTCAGGGAAAAATGAGTGTTTACGTCGGCAGTGGTGCATCCCGTTTGAGTTGATCCATCACAATCTGGCTGTGGACCCGCGCAACCGCCGGATGCGGCAGAAGCACGTCGTGGATCAGTCGGTTCAGCCCTGCCAGATCATCGCAATAGACCCGCAGCAGGTAATCCGCATCGCCGGTCATCGTCCAGGCAGAGGTGATTTCAGCCTGTGTTTCAACCAATCGCGCGAAGCTTGCGGAATGATCCGGCCCATGGGTGGCAAGATGGACCTGCACAAAGCCCTGTACCGTCAGCCCCAATCGCTTGGGGTCCAGTTTGGCCGAATAACCAACGATAAACCCATCGGCCTCAAGCCGTTGGCGGCGCCGTCCAGCCTGAGAGGCAGACATGTTGAGCATGTCCCCCAGTTCCTGTGCCGTCAGGTGCGCGTTCTTTTGCAGCGCAGCCAGAAGCTGCGTGTCGGTCGAATCGAGCATGTGCGTGTTTCTTTCGGAATACTTACATCATATGCGTGTTTTGCGCGTAAAGCAATCTGATGATGCTGCATTTTGCGCGGAATACGCACAAAAACCGGTGTAGAGTAGCGTTAACGCCTAAACATCATGCACAACCGGAGATACATCATGGGTCCATTCCCGCACGACGCCCCGAAATCGGTCATCAGCGCTGAAAATCCAGCTGGCACAGACGGGTTCGAATTTGTCGAATTTGCCTCCCCCGATCCGCAGGCCCTGCGCGATGTGTTTGAAAAGATGGGCTATACCCATGTGGCCAATCACAAGACCAAACAGATCGAGCTTTGGCAGCAGGGCGATATTACCTATGTGCTCAATTCCGACCCTGACAGCTTTGCGGCGGGGTTTGTGGACGAACATGGCCCCTGTGCGCCGTCTATGGGCTGGCGGGTCGTGGATGCGCAGCAGGCTTTTGAGCACGCGGTGTCAAAAGGGGCCACACCTTACACCGGTGACGGCAAAGTGCTGGACGTGCCCGCGATTGAGGGCATTGGCGGATCGCTTTTGTACTTTGTTGAGGCCTATTACGACACTTCGCCCTACAACTGGGAATACGACTGGATCGTCAAATCCAAGCCCGAAGGCGTGGGGTTCTATTACCTCGATCACCTGACGCACAACGTCCACAAGGGCAACATGGACACATGGTTCAAGTTCTACGGCGATCTGTTCAACTTCCGCGAAATCCGGTTCTTCGACATTGAAGGCAAATACACAGGTCTGCGCAGCCGCGCGTTGACCTCGCCTTGTGGTCGCATCCGTATTCCGATCAATGAAGACAGCGGTGAGACGGGGCAGATCGTGGCCTATCTCAAGAAGTACAACGGCGAAGGTATCCAACACATCGCGGTCGGTGCGCGCGACATCTATGATGCCACCGACGAAATCGCGACCCGTGGGTTGAAGTTCATGCCAGGCCCGCCTGATGCGTACTATGATATGAGCAAAGACCGCGTGACCGGCCATGAAGAGCCGCTGGACCGGATGAAAAAGCACGGCATCTTGATTGACGGGGAAGGCGTAGATGACGGGGGCGAGACCCGCATCCTGTTGCAGATCTTTTCCAAGACCGTGATTGGCCCGATCTTCTTTGAGTTTATTGAACGCAAAGGCGATGACGGGTTCGGCGAAGGCAACTTTAAAGCGCTGTTTGAATCCATCGAACAGGAGCAGATCGAATCTGGTGAATTGAAAGCCAGCTGAGGCGCGGGGGGGTTACCCGCGCGGCATTTTCAGGACGAGGTTCCGGCTGCCCTTTTTGTAGCGCAGTTCGGCCTCGCCAATAGCGACCACGCGGCCCCCGTCGATGCGGTCCCCGACCTTCACAGTCGCAATCCGGCCATTGGGCATCCGAACGAGCGCGCGGCGGGCAGAGGGTTTGCCTGCAACGCCCATCAAGTTCACTTGCCGCAGGTTCAGCACGTTTTTGACCGTCGCCTCACGCGCGACAGAGGTGCTGGATGGAATGTTCGGCGTCACTGTGCGCGGGGCCACGGCGGCCACTTGGGTCACTGTGGCGGTGCTTGCAGCTGCGGCGGCGGCAGGTTTGGCATCTTGCGCACGTTTGACGATGGTCGCGATGTTGCCAGGGCGCGCTGAAGGCGCAGGCGACAGCACCACAGCCAGTTCCGTAGCGCTTTCGATTTCGGCGGCTTGGGCTGTTTCTTCTTCGGCCTGCACGTCTTCCAAGACGCTGGCCACAGCTGCACTCGTGTCAATCAAGGGGCGGACGCGCGGGCGCAAGCCTGCCAGTTCGGTGCGGCTAAACCCGCCAAGCTGGCCACGCTCGTTTTGTTCAATCAGATCAACGGGCCGCAGGCGCGGGCGCACATCAGGGGATTGCGGCGCAAAGGACGGCTCTGCCTGCGGGGCAGGAGCCACGGAGGCTGACCGCTCTGGTGTTGGCGGTGGGACGATCGCAGGCGGGCCGGAATAGATCACGATGCCTTCGGGCGACAATGTGCCTTCGGGCGAGGCGATCACCAATCCACGCTCATCAAGCTTGAACGACAAACCCGCGGGCGGGGGCAAAGCAATGGGTTCAAGTGCTGCGTCCGTGCCCAGCGTATCAACGGGGGGCAGGCTGAAGATGTCCGGTGTGATCGTGTTGGTGTCGATCGAGGCCACATAGATGTCACCAATATCAACGCGCGTTTGCTCAATCCCGCCGTCAGGGGGCAGTTGCCAGATGCCAGACAGCGAATAGGCGGCTTGGGCGTTTTCAGGTGTCAAAGGCCCGTCCGGTGTGGCGTTGCGCAGGGCGTCCAGAACGGCGGTGTCGGTTTCGGTCAGAGTGTCCTCGGCCGCTGCTTCCTCAGAAACAACAGGTGCGTCTGGCTCTGCTTCGACCACCGTTTCGGTTGGCGTTTCCGTTGTGGTGTCTGTTTGCGTCTCGTCGGTGGTTTCCGTTGACGTCTCAGACGGCTCTGCAACTGCGGCGACCTCAGGCTCTGCCTCTGTGGCTTCGGTCTCTGGCAAAGCTGCCAATTCAAGCGTCTCGGATTCAATCGCATCCTCAATCGCGGATTGGATTGCGGCAGTATCAACGTCTTCAACCGTGCGCGCCGTGTCGGGGTCCACAACAGGGTCTACGACCACTTCAACTTCTGGATCAGGCAGCACAACAGGTTCAAGCTCAAGCGTCTCTGTCGTATCTTCTGTTGGTAATTCAATGGGTTGCGGGGCCTCAATGGCGGCAACCGTAGGGGCGGGATCTTGCGTTTCAACAGGCGCCGGTTGGGGTTCAGGATCGGCCAAAGGCTCAACCGCCGCGATGGTCGCATCTGCGTCAGACACGCCGTCATCCATAAAGAATGCTGCGTAAGCGCCCACTCCGGCAAGGGCGACAACAAGGCCGGTCGTCAGCATCAGGCCCAGACCTTTGGGCTTGCCGCCAACGGCTTTGTTGTCAGAGGGGCGTTCGCCGAAAATGGTCAGATTGCGTCGCTCAACCTCGGGATCGACCTTCTTTTGAGCGGGCTTTTTAACAGGCGTGATTGCCCCGATCTGAGTAGCTTTTGCGTTGGCAGGCTTGGCCGGTTTTGATGTGGGCGCATCCACCAAGGGGGCGGCGAGGGCTGCCTTTTTGTCCGCAATCGCGGCGGCGACTTTCGGGGGTACATCGCCGGTTTTCGCATTGGCAGCGCCGTTCACCAAGGGCGGGGTGGCCGCAGGGGCGTCATCGCCTGGAGTGATGGTAAAGCGTGGCTTTGGCGGCGTCTGGCTCGGCTCGACCGCGGGGGTCATCTTTGGGATCGGAATGGAAGACGCGGCCATGCCGTCGTCGACCTTGCGCGGTTTGGGCGGTGATTTGTCCAGCTCGTCGATTGTGCGCGCGCCGCGAACGCTTGCGAAAGATGTATCTGCCTTGGGCGTCGCATCAATTGCGGATTTCAAGGCTGGGGTAGGGGGTGTTGGTTCAGGCGCCTTGGGCGCTTTGTCTTTCGCGCCTGCGTCCTCTTCTATGGGGCCAATGTTGACCACAGCGATCCCGTCCTGTTCGACTTTATCGCCTTTGGACAGCATATTGGTAACCCAGCGGGTCGTGCCAAAAAACGGCTCGCCCAGATAGGTGTTCTCATCGGTATTGGGGGCGGCGACAAAGCTGATTGGGCCAAACCCGTGATCGACGGCGAAGGCTTCGGCTTCTTCCAGCGTTTCGCGGGCAACGGCGGCGACATGGGTCGTTTTGCCATCGATTGAGATGTCGTATTCCAGATCGGACAGGACGTAGGGCGTGGCCCCATCCAGCGCCGAACGGGCCTGCTGGCGGCGCGCATCTGCATCGCCGCTGCCACTGTCGAGCACCAAGTACTTGATCTGATCGTCGGGGATAATCAGCTTGGACCGGATAGGGCCTGCGCCCAGTTTTTCAGCCTTTTGCTTGAGCTTGGACAATTCGCCCTTCAGGTCCTTGGCATTGAGCGCCACATCCCCGACAAGCCGCCATCCACCCGTTGCACGGTGCAACAGTTGAATGCCATCAAAAGACAAAGAAAGCGCAAAGTTTGGTTTCATGCCACTGCTATATCATTGCGTCTGTTGGGAAAGCCCTAAGACGATGGATTTTGCGAACAATATAACAGGTTTGCGCGTAAGGAAAGACACCTTACCACCGCGCGGCCCCGAACGGCTGCGCGGTGGCTGATTTTCGCTAGGCTGTGGCCTGTGCCAGCGCTTGATCCAGATCGGCGATCAGATCGTCTGCGTTTTCCAACCCGATGGAGACACGCACCACATTGGGGCCAGCGCCTGCGGCTTCTTGCTGGGTCTCGGACAGTTGGCGGTGGGTCGTGCTGGCGGAATGAATAATCAGCGACCGGCTGTCGCCCAAGTTGGCCACATGACTGAAGATTTCCAAGGAATTGACCAGTTTGACGCAAGCGTCATAGCCGCCTTTGACCGCAAAGGTGAACAACCCGCCCGCACCCTTGGGGCAGATCGACGGCACCAGTTTGTTGTAGGGTGATGATTTGAGACCTGCATAGGTCACGTAGTCAATGCGCGGATCGTTTTCCAACCAGTTGGCCAGCTTCGCGGCGTTTTCCACATGGCGGTCCATGCGCAGGGACAGGGTCTCAACCCCCATAAGCGTGTAGTGGGCGGCTTGCGGGTTCATGGTCATGCCCAGATCGCGCAAACCGATGGCGATGCCGTGGAAGGTAAAGGCCAGCGGGCCGAAGGTTTCGTGGAATTTAAGCCCGTGATAGGCGTCTTCTGGCTGGCTGAGGGACGGGAATTTGTCCGTGGCCGACCAATCAAACTTGCCCGAATCCACAACGCAACCGCCTGTAACTGATCCGTTGCCGGTCAGGTATTTGGTGGTTGAATGCACGACCAGCGTTGCGCCGTGTTCAATGGGACGACACAGGTAGGGTGTGGCCGATGTGTTATCGACGATCAGCGGAATTTGCGCCGCATCCGAGATCGCTGAAATCGCATCCAGATCGGTGATATGCCCGCCCGGGTTGGCAATGGCTTCGCAGAAAACAGCCCGCGTGTTGTCGTCAATCGCGGCTTTGACCGCATCAAGATCGTCAAAATCAACGAAGGTCGCCGACCAACCGAAGCGTTTGATGGTCTGGCTGAACTGGGTGATGGTCCCGCCGTAAAGTCTTGAAGAGGCGACAATATTCATCCCTGGCTGCATCAGCGGGAAAAGCGCCATGATCTGGGCCGCGTGACCGGATGAACAGCATACACCGCCCACACCGCCTTCGAGTGTTGCGATGCGTTCTTGCAGAACTGCGACCGTCGGGTTGGTCAGGCGCGAATAGATGTATCCGACCTCTTGCAGGTTAAAGAGCGCTGCCGCGTGATCTGCATCGCGGAAGACATAGGCCGTAGTTTGGTAGATTGGCGTGTTGCGCGCACCTGTGGCCGGATCGGGCCGTGCCCCTGCGTGAATTTGGAGCGTGTCGAAACCGTGAGTCGGGCCATCTGTCATCGGGAGCTATCCTTTTTGCGCTATAATTTGGCACATTGGATATGGGAAGACGGGGCGGCCCGCAATGGGGCGGTGGCTTACGCGAGCCTGAGAGGAACAGAGGTTTTGGTTTTGGAGTGGGGTCGAGACACGCGTTGCGAACTCAGGTGCCTATTTGGACCTTTGTTCTGTGCGGGGCTGCTTTGGATGCCTCCGGCGGGAGTGTATTTCAAAGGGTAAAGGCAAGATCGCTTGGATTGAGCGTTAGCGCATCCAGAACCCTTCGGATTTGATCCGGTTGCGAATGGCTTGTTCTTTGCGGGGCAGGTGATCTTGGTCAAACAGCGCGCGCACTTTGTGGCCTCGTCCTTGGTAAAGGGTGCGTTTGATCGGATCGTAGCCTTTGAGCACTTTCTTGATCTTGTTTGGGGCGGCCACGGTTTCCAAGGCTTGGACCACCTGATCGGTTTCACGCGCATAAAGCAGCGGGAAGTGTCGGTAGTGACAGCTGATGGTGCCGTCAATCAGCCCATCCGGCAGGCTGTCGCGCCCGCCGCCCAAGCTGTGGATGACCAGCGGCAGCGCGATTTGGTCCAGCCAGGGATCGATAGATTGGCATATCATTTCCTCAGGCGGGCTGTCGCGGAGGGTTGTGGCATAGTCCGCGAAGCGTTGCCCGAAGACATGCGGGCATTTGTAGAAAAAGAAGCCAGCGTTGAAATAAAGGTACCGCCGCCAGTAGTCGTCTGGCTGGCTAAGATCGAGACTGCTTTCGAAATCGAGCTTGAATGTATCGTAGAGCGATTTCCAGATCTCGGTCCGGTTTGGACCATAAAGCTCGGGGCTGGGCCATGTGCCTTCGCGGCGCAGGGATGCACTGGGCCGCTCAAAGTCAAAGGGCACGCCCGTGATGTCGCCTGTGATCAGGGTGTCGGTGTCGAAAAAGACGAAGGGTTCGCCTTTGGGCAGTGCCATCAGGCATTCGATCTTGTTTCCATAGGGGTATTTCTGCCCGAAATGCTTGCTTTCAAAGGGTAGGATTTCGGCGTCAAGCTCGTCTAAAGCTTCTAAGATGTCAGGCTGGCGCAGGCTTTGGTCGGATTTCCACAACGGGCCAGCTTGCGGTGTGGCCACGAACAACCTGCCTTTGAATGCGGGGCTAAAGTGGCGCAGGGAAGCCGCAAACAAGAGCGCCTCATACCCCAACCGACCGGATTGCCCGACCACCACAATGTTGAACGCTTGCTGTTTTGCTGGTTGTTTTGCCATAGTGCCCTCGGGGGAGCGGTGATTTTAGTCGTCACCGTTCTCATTTTGGAAACAGTATAGGGCGGATGCGCCTTGGCCTAAAGGCCGATTCTGCTGACGCGACATAGATTTTAGGTCAAGGTAGACTGCCATGTGGATTATTCTAAGCCTTTTTGCTGGGGTCATGACGGGGGCCGCGAATAATGCGGGGCCTGCACCAGGGGCCGCTGCGCAAACCGCCGCTGCGCCAGAAATCGTGGCGGAAGCCGCCCCTGTAGAACCCGAAACCCAAACGCAGGCTCAAACGGGCAGTTCAAACGTGATCATCAACGGTGGTCAGGCTGGGGCATCCCCCAATGTCATCATCAACGGCGTGCCAGCCAATGCCGCGCCGCAACCCGTGCCCACGGGTAAGTTTATGACCACCGCCGAGGTCAAACCGATCTTTGACATGACCCGCGCCAACTGGATTGCGGTACGTGAATTCAACGGCAAGGATCTGATCTATGTGACCCAGATCTGGTCATGGCGGTGCGGGCTGTCAGAGCTGCACATCCAGATCAACGGCGGTGGTTTCGCCAACTGGCCGCTGCCCCCCTGCCATGAGAAATACGCCCAACCCAATGTGATTTTGGAAGAAGACGGGCAGCCCTATGCGTCCCGCGCGCTCGGGTCTGTGCAAAGTGTCGACATTCGGTTGGTCTTTAAGGATGGCAGTACGGATATGCAGAACTTTCTGCGCGGGAACGTGTTGATTCCATGAAGATATTTAGGGTTCAGAAAGGCCCGTTGATATGACGACTTTTCTGCTGGTGCACGGGGCGTGGCATGGCGGGTGGTGCTGGGCCGAAACCGAAAAAGCCCTGCGCGAGATGGGCCATGAGACCCATGCACCGACCTTGACCGGCTTGGGCGAACGCAGCCATCTGGCGCATGCAGACGTCGACGCTGACTTGCATGTGCAGGATATCCTCAATGTCATTCGGTGGCGTGAGTTGAGCGATATTGTTCTTGTCGGCCATTCCTACGGCGGGGTCGTGATTACTGGCGTTGCGGGGCAGGTGCCGGACAAGGTCCGATCCTTGATCTACCTTGATGCCTTTGTGCCTGAACAGAGCGGCGTGTCGGTCTTTGCCAATGCAAACCCTGCGCGGATGGCGCAGTTTGAGGCGCAGATCGCGCAGGGTGGTTTTACGGTTAAGCCCGATATGTTCGATGCCTGGACCGATGATCCGGACAAGAAAGACTGGCTGAAACAGATGTGCACACCGCATCCTTTTGGCTGTTTTCGCGGTGGTGTGACGCTGACGGGGCGGGAAAATAGCATTGCACGGAAGCTGTTCATTATCGCCGCGCGCAACACGCCTTCGGCCTTTTGGCCCGAGTATGACCGCGTGAAGGACCAGCCCGGTTGGGACACCACACGCATCGATACAATGCACGATGCGATGGTTGAGCGACCAAGGGAGCTTGCTGCGGTGTTCGATGGTTTCGTGGGGTAGGGCTGAAACTGGAAGAAAAGAATGGTGGGCGACCCTGGAATCGAACCAGGCGTGCGTCTCCGCGAGGGA
>CAZWSE010000017.1:0-43101 GCA_964636575.1 uncultured Sulfitobacter sp.
TTTTGAACTTCGCTGACGCAGCATCGTGTCGCAGTTGCTGCACTTCCGTTTTGGCAGTGCAGCGCCCGGCGTCGAAGCCGTCCCTCAAGGGTGCCGATTTGGCCCACACCGAACCTGTGGTTTGACTCCACCCCCATCCGACAAGCCGGATGAGGGCAAATCGGCCCCTCTCTAGCGCAACATTCAATCTTAGCTGCGGCAATGGCCAGTGTCGAAGAAACAGTATCTGGTCGGACTTTGGGTCCGTTTTGCACCCGTTAGGTTAGTGACGTTTCCCCGCAGTTGACCAACCGTTGCCGAGCGCGTTCGCAGGCCTCGGCAACGCGTTCGGGCGCGGTGCCCCCAAAATTCTGCCGTGCGGAGAGTGACGCCTGATTTGAAATCGCGTCATAGACATCTTCGGTGATCCGCGGCTCAATTTCTTGCAGAGCGCTCAGCGGGAGATCGCTCAGAGTCAAACTATGCTCAATAGCATAGGCCACAACTGCACCCGTGATGTGATGCGCCTCGCGGAACGGGATGCCCTGCGCCGAGACCAACCAGTCCGCCAAATCTGTTGCGGTGGCGAAGCCGCGATCCAGAAAGCGTTCCATAGTATCTGGTACGGGCTGCATATCGACGACTAGTTCCTTGGTTACGTCAAGGCAGATGCCAATCGTCTCGGCGGCATCAAACAGAGGCTCCTTGTCTTCTTGTAGGTCTTTCATAAAGGCCATCGGCAGACCCTTTAGCACGATCAACAACGTGTTCAGCGACCCAATGATCCGCCCCGGTTTGGCGCGCAGCAACTCAGCCGCATCCGGGTTCTTTTTCTGGGGCATGATTGACGAACCTGTCGTCAGCCCATCTGAGAGATCCACGAATTTGAACCCGTCCGAATTCCAGTTCACCACCTCTTCGGCGAACCGCGACAGGTGCACCGAACACATGGACGCAAAGAACAAAAACTCTGCGATGTGATCGCGGGAGGATACCGCGTCCATACTGTTTTCGGTTGGGCGGTCAAAGTCCAATTCATCCGCCACCCAATGACGATCCAACGGATAGGGTGTGCCCGCCAGCGCTGCCGCGCCCAAAGGGCATTCGTTCATGCGCGCCCGGCAGTCGCGCAGTCGCGTCAGGTCGCGGTTCAGCATCTCAACATAAGCCAGCATGTGATGGCCAAAGGACACCGGCTGCGCCACCTGATAATGGGTAAAGCCGGGCATCACCGTAGCGACGTTGTCCTCGGCCTTGGAAATCAACGCATCGATCAGGCGCACCATCTGGATTTCAGCGGCATCGATTGTGTCGCGCAACCACAGCCGGACATCGGTGGCGGACTGATCGTTGCGGCTTCGGCCGGTATGAAGGCGCCCGGCAGCGGGGCCAACGATATCTTTCAGCCGCGCCTCAACGTTCATGTGAATGTCTTCCAGCGCACGGCTGAATTCGAAAGTGCCGGCTTCGATCTCTGCCCTGATCTGGTCGAGCCCGTCGCAGATTGCGCTTGCATCCTCTTGCGAGATGATCTGCTGCCGGGCGAGCATCCGCGCGTGCACTTGCGATGCGCGGATGTCCTGGCTGTAGAGGGCTTTGTCAAAGTCAATCGACGGATTGATCCGGTCCATGACCGCAGATGGGCCAGAGGAGAACCGACCGCCCCACATTTGGTTCGCGGCTTGGCTATTGGTTGGCATTACGCAAGGCTCCCTTGTGCTCGCCCAAGGCGAGGTTATTTCGAAATCATGTTGTCCGGCGAGCGGATCAGTGTTGCAGAATTTGGCCCAGGAAAGTTTTGGTCCGCGCGTTCTGAGGGCTATCAAAGAACGGGCCGGGTGCGTTTTCTTCAACGATCTCGCCCCGGTCCATAAAGATCACCCGATCAGCGACCGCCTTGGCAAAGCCCATCTCGTGGGTCACGCAAACCATCGTCATCCCGTCTTGGGCCAATTCTTTCATAGTATCGAGCACCTCTGACACCATCTCGGGGTCAAGCGCTGAGGTCGGCTCGTCAAAGAGCATCACCTTCGGGTTCATGCAAAGCGACCGGGCGATTGCGACCCGCTGCTGTTGCCCACCTGAGAGCTGGCCGGGGTACTTATCCGCCTGTTCGGGGATGCGCACGCGCGCCAGGAATTTCTCGGCCCTGGCCCGCGCGTCTGTCTTGTTCATCCCGCGCACCCAAACCGGCCCCGCCATCAGGTTTTCCAAAACCGTCAGATGCGGAAAGAGGTTGAAGTGCTGGAACACCATGCCGGCGTTCATACGCACGTCGCCCACGTTCTTCATCTTTGTGTGCAGCTCGATGCCATTCACGCGGATGGTGCCCTCTTGGTGCGCTTCCAGATAGTTCAGCGTCCGCACCAGGGTGGACTTGCCCGAGCCGGAGGGGCCGCAAATCACGATCCGGTCCCCCTCGGACACGTTGAGATTGATATTCTTAAGCGCCTGGAACGTGCCGTACCATTTGTTCACGCCGACCATTTCGATCATTTGAGTGCTCATGATCTGTTCCTTAATGTTGGGGTGATCTGTAGTGGCGTTCGATCCGGGACTGGATCAATTCAAGGCAGACTGTCAGGGTCCAATAGATCATGGCAGCCGTGATCAGCATTTCCATGTGCCGGAAATCTTTGGTGCCAAGCGTGCGCGCCAGAAACATCAGCTCCCACACCCCGATGACAGACACCAGCGAGCTGTCTTTGAGCATCGAGATAAACTGGTTGCCCGTGGGCGGAATGATAAGCGGCATGGATTGCGGCAAGATGATCCGCCGCATTGTCAGGCCAAAGGAAAAACCCATCGAGCGCGATGCCTCCCACTGGCCCTTGTCGATGGACTGGATACCTGCGCGGAAAATCTCGGTCATATAGGCCCCGTAGCACAGCGACAGCGCAAGCACCCCGGCGGGCACCGCATCAATCACGAACCCAAGCTGCGGCAGGCCAAGGTAGATCAGGTAGATCTGCATCAACAGCGGCAGGCCGCGGAAGAAAGAGGTATAGAAACTGGCAATCGCAAAAGCGAACCCGTTCGAGGACAGCTTGGCCACAGCTCCGATAAGCGCCAGCGTCGAGGCGCAAACGATAGAGACGGCCGAGATATAAAGCGTTGTGAACAGCCCCTGCGAGATCATGAACCAGATCTTGGACTGGATGAAATCATACTTCAGATTGAAGGTGTAGAAGAAGGTCAAGAACAACAACAGCAGTTCAAACCACACCACCACCACCTGATAGCGCAAAGGCAAAAAGGCGATCAGGATGATGTTTGCGGTTAAGAGGACGCCCATCACCAGTCCTGTTGCGGCATTGCCAAAGAAACCAGCCGTCGCAGGATCGCCGATCACCGGGCGCATCAGATCGCCCATCATCGTGTCTTTGAACCCCAAAAGAGTGAAGAGGATGGTCGACACAAGCAGCATCAGCGCCATGACTGGTGGCTTGTGAACAGCGACGTCGGGGATCACCGTATCGCGGTGTAGCATCATATTTTCCTATCGTCAGAAAGAGGCCCCGCGCCACCGGGCAACGGGGCCGATCGATTGTTTTACCTGAGAGAACGGTTATTCAATCGCAGTGGTGTAGTCGATGCCGTACCACTTTTCGGACAGCGTCTTGAGCGTGCCGTCGGCGCGCATGTCTGCAACGATGCCGGCCAGCTTGTCACTGAACTCTTGGTCGCCCTTGTCGATGGCTATAGCCAGCGGCTCGTAGAAGACCGGATCACCCAGAACGCGGATCGGATAGCCGCTCTCGATGGCCTTGAGCAGCGCAGGCAGCGAGCCAACCATGCCGTTCAGGCGCACGCCATCACCCAGACGCAGATCGTCCAGAGCAACAGTGCCTTTCTCGTAAGAACGGTACTCGCCCGGCTCGATTTTGTACTCGAACGCTGGCACGCCGGCCGCGTCGATGCTCAAGTCCTGCTGCAGATACTGCTCGAACGTGGTGGCAATGCCCGCGCCCATTTTGGTGCCGGTCATGTCCTCGACTTTTTCATACGGGCTTTCTGCGTGAACCGCGACCGAAGCTGGGGTGTAGTAGTACACGGCCGGGAAATCGAGGATCTCGCCACGCGCGGAGGTTGGCGTCATCGAGCCCACGGAAACGTCCCAACGGCCATTCCAGTTGCCTGCGGTGATCACGTCCCAAGAGGGCGTCACAAATTCGACCTCAACGCCCATGCGCTTGGCGAGTTCACGCGCAATGTCCACGTCAAAACCGTCCATCTCGTTGTTGTCGTTCAGAAACGACTGCGGCGCCCAGTTGGGGTCGGTCGCAACCTTGAGCGTCTTGCTGCTCATAATGTTGTCAAGCACCTCGCCCGCAAAAGCCGTTGTGCTGGTAAAGGCCCCCGCAGCAACCAGCGCCGCGCTTAGAACTATATGTTTCATTCCCATGATGTTCCCTATCATTGTGATTTCAGACGGCGCCCTGTTTTGTGACGCTGTGTACCTTGATCTTAGGCATTGGGCGAAGTCATGTTTGTCAAAAGGAGCAAAGAAATTGACAATTCCCCCTCAATATTATCCGTTCAGCGCCAGATATCACTGCGGCGCGCCGCGAGACGCTTTGAGGATGCGCGTATGAAAATCAAAATGGACAAAATTAACCGCGAGATCGTGAAGGCGCTGCAGTCAGACGCCCGCCAGCCCATCGCCAGCGTGGCGGATCAGGCAGGTATCTCGACCAGCCCCTGCCAAAAACGGATGAAGCAGCTTGAGGCGCAACAGGTTGTCACCGGCTATGTGGCCAATGTGGATTTGTCGCGCATCTGCCGTTCGGTATCCTTCATGACCGAAATTTCCCTGCGCGAGCAGAGCCCGGCCTCTTATCGCAGGTTTGAAGATGCGATAAGGCGCGAGCCAATGTTAGTTGAGTGTTTCCACATCACCGGCAAGGCCGACTATATCGCGCGGTTTGTGTGCCCAGATGTCGAAGAGTACCGCGCTGTGACCAAACGCCTGATGGAGAACGCGCCGATCAAAGACATGCATTCAAGCGTGCTTTTGGACCGCGCCAAAGAGTTCAAAGGCTACCCGCTGGACCATCTGTTGGAGGATGACACGTAGAGCCGGTTGCGTATTTTCACTGTTTGGCCTTCGAAATTGAAAAATTCTCATCGCTTGCGGTGCGAAGTTTGACCCAATTTCCTGATGCGTGTGCCTAAATTGTAAGCATCCTTTTGCTGAACAACAGGGCGGCTTAGCATGAATAATCAGACGCAGTTGGTGTACAAACCATCCTCCATTTTGGTCATTGGCCTGGGAGGGACAATTTCGCTGGCATTGGAAAATGGTCGGGCGGTGTCGACAAATAACCTGGCCAGCATGGTCGCTCGTTTTGGTGCGGATGTACAACTCGAGACCTACAGTCTTCGAACCAAGGATAGTGCAGATGTAACGGTGCACGACCTCATCGAGACGGCGCGGACAATCCAGTCGCAGGCCGCCGAGTTTGACGGCTTCATCGTCACAACCGGGACCGACACCTTGGAAGAGGTCACCTATGGACTGCATTGCTTGATTGGCCGCAGTGCGAAAGTGGTTGTCACCGGAGCGATGCGCCCCCCCTACATGGACGACTACGACGGGGTCGCAAACTTGACCGATGCCGTCACCGTTTGCCAATCCGTTTCTGTCGGGCATGGCGGTGTTGTCGCTGTCATTGGCAAGCAGCTGTTCTTGGCCGAGCATGTGGTAAAGGGCAATGCGACCCGCCTTGATGGGTTTTTGTCGACAAGTCCTGAACATACTGCGCAGTCCGTTGCAGAGGGGATGGTTGTTAAAGCCGAACCCAAAACAAACGCGAAAAATTTGGGAGATCTTGGACCGACGCCAACCGTCGACCTCATAAGCGCGTCTCTTGAATGTCGGTGGCACTGTGATCCAAATCATTTGCCCGATGGCCTGATCATTGCCTGTCCCGGTGCGCATTCTGCACCTGCGTCCCTTTTGGAGGATTTGTCCCCCTTGCTGGCGGCAGGCAGGCCGGTGGTTTTGGCCAGCCGCTGCGTGTCTTTCATGCCGTCGCCGACGGCGTTCTATCCCGGCTATGCTGAACATCTTGAGGCGCGCGGTCTGCAAATCACAGACTATGCTGGGCTGACCCCACAAAAGGCGCGCCTCAAGCTGATATTCCGCCTGATGGGGCTGGCAGTCTAGACTGCCCTCATCAGCATCCCAAACAAGTCGCGTGGCTCATCGGGATCCGCCAACATGTCCAGGCTGTCGAAGTGAGGGTACTTCGCAAGCTGGTCTTTGACGTAGCGAAGGGCCGAAAAGTCCTCCATCGCAAAGCCCACGCTGTCAAAGAGCGTCGTCTGGAGCGCGTCTGTGCGTCCTTGTTCTTCGCCCGTGATAACGCGCCAAAGCTCAGCGATTGGATGATCCCGGTCAAGCACCTGAATCTCGCCTTCGACCCAGGTCTGTTCAGGATACTCCACGAATATATCAGAGCGTTGCAAGATATCTGCGTGAAGCTCGGTCTTGCCCGGACAATCACCGCCAATCGCATTGATATGCACGCCACTGCCGACCATGTTGGAGGTCAACACGGTCGCGTTGCGCTTATCGGCGGTGCAGGTCGTGATGATCTGGGCGCCGGTCACAGCGTCTTCGGGGGTGGCACATTGGACAACCGACAGCCCTTGCGCGCTTAGGTTTGCTGCCGCCTTTTTGGTCGCAACAGGGTCGATATCATAAAGACGCAGCTCTTTAATGCCGCAGATCTCGGCCATAGCAAGCGCCTGAAATTCACATTGCGCGCCATTGCCGATCATCGCCATGACCTCTGCATCCTTTGGTGCCAGGTATTTCGCAGCCATCGCCGAGGTCGCAGCGGTGCGCAAAGCCGTCAGCACTGTCATCTCACTCAACAACAGTGGATAGCCCGTCGCCACGTCAGACAGCACCCCAAAGGCGGTGACCGTCTGATAGCCCCGCGCCATATTCGCCGGGTGGCCATTGACATATTTGAACCCGTAAAGCGCGTCATCGGCGGTCGGCATCAGCTCAATCACCCCTTCAGCCGAATGGGCAGCAACGCGGGGCGTTTTGTCGAAATCCTCCCAACGGCGGAAGTCCTCTTCGATATAGCCAGCCATTTCCGCCATCATTTTGCGGGGGCCGATCTCGTGGACAAGGCGCATCATGTTGGCAACGCTGACGAACGGCACCATGGCAAGGTCTGAGGGAGGGGTCATAGGGAACTCCGTGTTGTTGGGCGATCCAAGACGCGCTTGCCCAAAAGCGAGGCGGTCAGATCGGTTATCAAATGCGCAGTCTTGCCGCGGATATCGAGGAAGGGGTTAAGCTCGGTCAGCTCTAACGAGGTGACCAGGCCGCTGTCGGCGAGATGCTCCATGATCAGATGCGCCTCGCGAAAGGTTGCCCCGCCGGGCACCGTAGTGCCGACAGCGGGCGCGATGTCAGGGTCCAGAAAGTCGACGTCAAAGCTGACATGTAGCAAGCCATTCGCGGCCCGGACCCGATCCAAGAAAGCGACAATTGCACCTTGCACGCCTTCCTCATCGATCCGGCGCATATCCCAGACCTCAACGCCCAAGTCCTGGATCAACGCGCGCTCGGGCGGGTCAATCGAGCGCAGGCCCATCATGCAGACATTCTCAGGCACTATTGGATGGGTTAAAGGCGGAAAGATACCTTCAAAGCTTGCCTGCCCCATTGCGTAGGCCATGGGCGTGCCATGTAAATGCCCCGACACGGTCGAGCTGAGCGTGTTCATATCCGGATGCGCATCGAGCCAAAGAACAAACAGCTGGCGGCCCTTTTCAGCCGCGTCCCGACTTACTGCTGTCAGCGTGCCAGCCGCCATCGAATGATCGCCGCCCAAAAAGATTGGCAGTGTGTCGCTTTGGGTCAGCTTAAAGGCGGCGTCGTGGATCGCACGGCTCCATGCAACGGTCTCGTCCAGCAAGACCAAATGATCCGGCCCGCTAACCTCTGGCGGACTGACGGGTGCAGGTAAGTTGCCACAGTCCTCAACCGCAAAACCCAAATCGCGAATGGTTTCGGCCAGTCCGGCTGTACGCAGCGCATCCGGTCCCATCAAAGAGCCGCGACGCCCGGCGCCAGACTCGATTGGGAAGCCAATAATTGTGCAATCCTTGCGCATTCTGTTCCTTTCATCTTTTGGCTATTCTGACGCGCGCATTTTGACAAAACATGTCGAAAAGTGCTTGAGGGTTGATCAATAAGATCAATGATGTTGGGCTAGCGTGACAAAATGATTGATCTGGACGAAATTGACCGAAAACTGATCGATGCGCTGACGCTGGATGCGCGCGCCTCGGTGACCACGCTTTCCGGGCAACTCAGGCTTGCGCGCGGCACGATACAGACCCGCCTTGCACGTCTCATCGAAAGCCGTGCAATCAAACGCTTTACCGTCGAACTGGGGGATGTTGAGCAACGTGAGCGCGTTCAGGCCATCATGATGATCGAAGTGCGCGGCAACGCAGCGGCCAGTATCGAAAAGACGCTCAAACGCTTTCCCGAAGTGGTGCGGCTGCACCGAACCTGTGGGGTCTGGGACATGGTGATAAAGCTCGAGACAGGCAACCTGTCGGAATTCGACGGCATCTTGAACCGCATTCGAGAAATTCCAGGCGTCGCCAATTCCGCGACATGCCCACTGCTGCGCGAGGTGGTTTAAGGTCCATGGACATATATCTGGCTTCCGAGGAACCAATTGTGCGCTGAAGCGAAACCCTGAACAGTCTCTTGAAGGCAGGCTACTTCAAAAAGTCCGTCTTTCGGCCGATCAAAACCTAGGCCGGGGACCCGTGGCAGGCGCGGATCGATGGGAGCACGAACGTTGTGCGATGAACCGTGCTATAAAGAAAAATGGGGGATCATTTGGTCCGTGTGAAAAGGGCTCGAAAGTGCCCTAAAATGCGCATTCAGCCATCTACGCAAATGCGACTAACTCCCCTTTGCCACGTCTTGCTCCTTGCCTGAAGAAATTTTGCTGCGCCCGACATAAACGGCTGCTTTCCATGCGGCGTTGCAGTGGGCGCGATGATGCGAGCGCGGCAAAAAAGTGCTGTGAGCGCGCGGGGCGAGAATCTCAAATTCACAGGATGGGCTCAAACCCGACCTTAGCTGCGCGTCGCGCCGAGGTCTGCTTCGCTTATGAATCCGCCGTTGCCCACTTGGGTGTTTGCTGACGCGGCATCCCTTTCAATTAAGGCATGCGATTTTTAGAAGTATAACAGGTCCATCCAACCGGACCTTTAGCGCGGTCACGTCTGGCAAACTTCAAAACGCCTTTTCGTTTCGCGCGGCTGGCACAGAACAACCTGCGGAAAAGCCGCCATTCCGCCCACTTTGCTGAAGAGTAGGTAAGCAATGACGGGGAGCCTGCTTTGGATCAGAAGACAACAGCTCGCGTTATATGAAAATGGCGATCTCAGGCACCGACGAGCAGGGTCTCGCACGGTTGCCAATTTGATGACCCCGACCAATTCCGCCCAAGATCCTTCCGTTCGTTGCGGAATGGAAATGTATCATCTTTCCGGATTCTTGCCGGGTTTGTTTCACGAGTATGAAGGTCGCTCCTAAGAAGGCTTTTTTTGCGATAGATTTTCGTAGCCTTGGTTCAGCGCCTCGTATTAAGCCTGACATCCTTACCTCTGGATACTTTGGACAAAGGATCAGCTCGGCGTCCAGGGCAGGCGACAAACACTGTCACAAAACGCTTGCTTTAGACCATTGTTTTCGGCGACATAGCAGCATGGGTCGGCGATGGCGTCGCCAGCATTTACATGCACACCCATTTTCCCTTCCTGAACGCCGGGATTTTTCTTTGCCGCCGCGCGGCTGAGGAAGGTCAGCTTCTTCAGGTCGTGCCGCGGCATGTCATGAAGGAGCCAGCAATGGATCGTCCAGAGTTTTACCGTTTTCATCAAGGTCAAAAGACCTTGCCCTTTGAGCCTAGTGAGTATGAAAATCGTCTTTCTCGCCTGAGAGAAGACATGCGAGCGAGCGGTGTTGATGCTTGCATTTTCACTTCAATGCACAATGTCGCTTACTATTCCGGCTTTCTCTACTGTGCATTCGGGCGACCGTACGCCTTGGTTGTCACTCAAACCGATGACGTAACGATCAGCGCGGGGATTGATGCAGCCCAGCCGTGGCGGCGCAGTTATGGCGACAATATTACCTACACAGATTGGCAGCGGCACAACTACTGGCGCGCCGTTCTGTCCGTCACGGGTGCGCATAAAACCATTGGATATGAGGCAGATCACTTGACCCTCATTCAGTGTGATTTAATGGACGGCTTCCTATCGCCGAAGGCAAAGGTGGATGTGGCCCCGATGACGATGCGACAGCGGATGCACAAGTCGCCCGCCGAAATCGCGCTGATCCGGTCCTGTGCCCAAGTTGCAGACGTTGGTGGCTATGCGATCAAAGACGCTATTAAGGCAGGCACCCGCGAAATAGATGTCGCAATGGCAGGTCGCGACGCGATGGAGCTGGAAATCGCCACGCGGTTCCCGGACGCGGAATACCGCGATACGTGGGTGTGGTTTCAATCCGGCATCAACACCGATGGCGCACATAATCCCGTAACAGGTCGCGTTCTGCAAAGAGGCGACATTCTAAGTCTCAACGCATTTCCGATGATAAATGCTTACTACACCGCGCTTGAACGCACCTTATTCGTAGAAACGGTCGACACGGCCAGCCTAAAAATTTGGGAAGCCAATGTTGCTGCCCATGAATTTGGCATGAGTCTCTTGAAGCCCGGGGTCAGTTGTGCGGACGTGACAGAGCAGATCAATACCTTCTTCGCCGAACGTGATCTGCTTCAATATCGCACCTTCGGCTATGGGCATTCCTTTGGGGTGCTGTCGCATTACTACGGGCGTGAGGCCGGTCTGGAATTGCGCGAAGACATTGATACGGTGCTTGAAGCGGGGATGGTCATCTCAATGGAGCCGATGCTGACTGTGCCAGAAGGAACGCCGGGTGCGGGCGGCTATCGTGAGCATGACATCTTGGTCATTACCGATGATGGCAATGAAAACATCACGGGCTATCCCTACGGACCAGATTTCAACGTGATTGGCTAAAGTCCTGCGAGAAGGGGGCCAACACTCCGGCTTCAAATCAAGGTCGACCTTGGCGGGTGTGTCGCGAAGGTCGGCTTTTCAGCAAAGCGCTAACCTTAACGGACTGGCTCGTTTTGCATCATAGACAACTTCAATTTCCTCTCATAACACTTCGAGTGGAAGTGCTGTCTGATCAGGGGCAATGAGGCCGAAGAAATACATTGGGGAGAGAGCGATTGACGCAAACAATAGTAAACAGCTGGAACGAGTGGGATCCACTAAAGCACGTTATCGTTGGACGCGCTGACGATTGTCATATCCCGCCAGAAGAGCCTGCACTTGACGCAAAGGTTCCCGAAGACAGCGACATGCGCGGGAAGTGGGGGCGGCGTCCACAAGAGACTATTGATCGGGCCAACGAACTTTTGGATACCTTTGCGGCTCAGTTAAAGTCACGAGGTATTCGGGTTGATCGCCCAACCTCGATCGACCATGCTCAACCCGCGACGACCCCCGACTTTCACACCGAAAGCCAGTTTGGCTGTATGCCGCCTCGTGATGTTCTTCTGACAGTGGGCTCCGAGATGCTGGAAGCAACGATGTCCTATCGGTGCCGCTGGTTTGAATATTTGAACTACCGCCCCTTGATGCAAAAGTACTTCAACGAAGACCCGAACTTCCGTCATGAAAGCGCACCAAAGCCGCGCCTGACAGATGCAGATTATCATCCTGACTACTTGAGCGATAAAATCGGTGATGAGAAACGGCTTCAGTGGGCGGCAGAAAAGTTCTTTGTCACAACCGAAGAAGAACCCTTGTTTGACGCCGCGGATGTGCTGCGTTTTGGCAAGGACTTGGTCGTGCAACATGGCTTCACCACCAATCTCAAGGGCATTGAGTGGTTGCGCCGACATTTTCCGGATCACCGCGTTCATACGGTCAATTTCCCGGGCGACCCTTATCCAATCCACATTGATGCAACCTTTACACCACTGCGCCCGGGTTTGATCCTGAACAACCCGCAACGTCGGTTGCCGCAAGACCAGCGCGCTATGTACGAGAAAAACGGCTGGGAGATCGTCGACGCTGCTCAACCTGCGCACAATGCGCCTCCGCCGCTGTGCTATTCGTCAACATGGTTGTCGATGAACGTGCTGGTGCTTGATCCAAAAACCGTCTGTGTTGAAAAGTCGGAAGTCTATCAGGCCGAACAAATGGATAAGCTCGGTATGGAAGTTGTCGAGGTGGAATTGCGTGATGCCTATGCCTTTGGCGGGGGGCTGCATTGTTGCACAGCTGACGTATACCGCGAAGGCGATTGCGAAGATTACTTTCCGAACTTGTAGCGGGCTTAGGCCGGTGACAATCCACGCAGGCGTTCAGAGCGCCTGCGCAATAGCTCGACCGTGGTGAGCAGGGCAATCGAGATGACCACAAGGATCGTCGCAACTGCGAGGATCGTCGGGCTGATCTGCTCACGCAAGCCCGTGAACATCTGCCACGGTAGGGTTTTTTGGCTTGCCGATCCCACGAACAACACAACGACGACTTCATCAAAGGATGTGATAAAGGCGAACAACCCGCCCGAAATCACACCCGGCAGGATCAATGGCATCTGGATCGAAAAAAACGTCTTGATCGGCCCTGCGCCCATGTTCGCGGCTGCGCGCGTCAATGAACGATCAAAGCCCACGAGTGTCGCGGTTACAGTTATGATTACGAAGGGTATGCCAAGGACAGCATGGGCCAGCACCACCTTGATGTAGCCTACAAAGTTCTTTCCCAATCCCAAGTTGCCTTCAAGAAATCGCCCGACGTCGGAATAGAAGAAAAACATGCCCGTGGCCGAAATTATCAAAGGTACAATCATCGGTGAGATAAGGATCGCCATGATCGCCCGCCGTCCCGGCACGTGGGATTGGCTGAGACCAATGGCTGCCAGAGTTCCCAATGAGACCGAGATCACAGTGGCAATCGGCGCAATGATTAGCGAGTTTTTGAAGCTGCGTTGCCATTCATTGTTACTGAAAAAGTCGCGGTAGTGTTTTAGGGAATATCCCTCAGGATCCAGCCGCAACATCTCGGGCGTAAAGGTGAAGAAGTCCTGTGCGTTAAAAGAAAGTGGCAGCACCACAAGGATTGGTGTGACCAGAAACGTAAAGATTGCGCCGCAAAGTACGCGGAAGAAATAGTGCCAAAACACCTGTTGCGCTGTCATGTAAGGCAACAGTTTGCGGCGGTATCGGCCTTCGTAAAGCCAGTAGATGAACCAGCCAAAGAACCACCCCCCAAGTGCCCCCAAGATCAGGCCCATAACGCCGTTCGTTAACAGTCCCAAAATGGCCAAACCAACCGCGATCATCCAGCGCGATGTTTTCTCGTTTCGTATGAGAGTGATACAGATCCATGCCAATAAGGCCACGAAAGCCGCACCTGCTATGATACCCAAAAAGGCAGATCCATTGCCCGCGCCGATGAACAGGCCCGCAAAGGCCCCCGCTGCGGCAACAGTCGGCAGAACAAACGAGAGCGGTTTGCGCGAGATCGGAGTGAGTGCGGCCATGTCTTTATCCCAACTTCACATTGTCGATGCCAACGATCTTGTCGTAGGCCCAATAGAGAATAAGAACCACCGCCAGCAAAATCGCCCCAAGTGCGGCTGCGAGCCCCCAGTTAAGTGAAGACGAAATGTGATAGGCAATCCTGTTTGAGATGAAGACACCTTTGGTGCCGCCTACGATCTCGGGCGTGATGTAGTAGCCGATGGACAGAATAAACACGAGAATAGAACCCGCCCCAATTCCTGGAATGGACTGCGGGAAATAGATGCGCCAGAAGGTCGTCCAATTGGTCGCCCCCATAGACTTTGCAGCGCGTGTGTAGGTCACGGGGATCGTTTGCATCACAGAATACATTGGCAAGATCATGAAGGGCAGAAGGATGTGGGTCATTGCAACGATCGTGCCGATTTGATTGTTGATGATGATGAGCCGACTGTCATCGGCGACAAGGCCCAGCCATACAAGTGTGTTGTTGATGACCCCTTGTTGTTGCAGCATCACTTTCCATGCCGAGGTGCGTACCAAAAGCGATGTCCAAAATGGCAGCAGAACGAAGATCATCAACATGTTTGATGTGCGCATGGGCAAAGTCGCCAACAGATAGGACACAGGGTAGGCGAGCAGGATGCACGCACCCGTTATGACCAGCGACATGAACAAAGTCCGGCCAAAGAGTGTTATCAGGATCTGCTTGTTCTCAGGTTGCGCTTTGGCGCCATCTGCGGTGCGTTGCATGTCGACTGCGTTGAGAAAATAGCCGTTTGTGATCTCAACCGAGTGGGTCTGTATCACGCTCCATGTTTTGACTTCGCCCCAGCCTTTGTGGATGTCTATCAACTTGTCCTTAAAGGGGCCGTCCGTTTCTGGGTCTAGTTTCTTGATGCCTCGGCCGGATTTGCGGAACATCGACGACATGCCCGTTTCTTCATAGTTTAGACGAGACCCTAAACGGGTGTGTTTTTTGGCAGCGACTGCGGCGACCATGTCTGTGACAAAGGCCTCATAGACAGCTTCGTCGGGCAGCTCTTCTTTCGTCGCGTCCCACTCCGTCAGCGCCTCGATGGTCGAGGGCAAGGTATCTACAACAATGCTGTTTTCAACCGACCGGAACAGCATCGTTCCAATTGGCACCACGAAGGAGAAAATCACAAAGATCAAAAGTGGGGCAATCAACATCAACGCGCGTAGCTTTTGACGTCTCAGCGAACGCGCTAGCGATTGCTTTAGCGGCGTGCCGTCGGCGGCAAGCATGGGTCCGGATTGACTGGCGTTGCTCATGAAAGCCCCTGCATTCGGGCATCATGCCCATCATTTTCTTGGCAGGCGAGGCCGAACAAACGGCCGCGCCCTTGATTTATGAACGAGCGATTACTGCGCGAGCCATGCTTGGAATTTGGCGTCGATGTCATCGCGGTAGTCTGCCCAGAACTCGTAGTTGTAGAGGAAAGTGTTCTTGGCGTTGTTTGGATCGGTAGGCATATGTGGCGCCATTGCGATCCCCAAATCAGCGTGGTTTCCGACAAGCGGTGCAGAGGACGCACGCGCAGGACCATAAGAGATATACTTCGCTTGGTCAGCAAGCTGCTGTGTACCGGTTGCAAACTTGACGTAATCAAGAGCGCGGGCTTCGCGTTCCGGGCTAAGACCGGTTGGAATGATCCAGCCATCAAGATCGAACACTTGGGCGTCCCAAAGCATCGCAACGGGTTGCTTTTGCTCTTCGATCACGCTGAACAAACGGCCATTGTAGGTAGAACCCATGATGACTTCGCCATCAGCCAAAAGCTGCGGCGTGTCTGCTCCTGCGGACCACCACACAACGCTGTCTTTGATCGTGCCGAGCTTTGCCAGTGCTTGATCCTGGCCTTCCTCGGTACCCAGAACGTTATAGACTTCATCCTTGGCAACGCCATCACACAGCAATGCCCATTCCATGTTGTTGATCGGGCGCTTCTCAAGCGAGCGTTTGCCCGGATAGTTTTCAACGTCAAAGATCGCGCAGATGTCTGATGGGGGCGTGTCGCCTACAAGGTCTGTGCGGTAGCCAACAGTCGTCGAATAAACGATCTGCGGGATAAAGCAGTCAGACACCAACAGGTCACCAAAATCATCAGAGGCCTTTGAGCCATCAGCACCATCGGCAAGCTGCGTGTCTGCATCAATCTCTAGCGCAAGGCCTTCGTCGCACAGACGGATCGCATCGGACGCAACCACGTCAACCACATCCCAAGTCACATTGCCCGCTTCGTTCATCGCGCGCAGTTTCGCAACCGCTTCGGCCGAGCTGTCATCGTTGATGATTGTGGTACCCGTTTTTGCAGAATAGGGTTCATGGTAGGCTTTGAGCTGCGATTTGGAATACGCGCCGCCCCAAGATACGATTGTCATTTCGTCAGCGGCCATTGCACCTGCTGCGATAGATGTCATGGCTGTAGCCATCATCATAGTTTTCGTCAGTTTCATATATAGTCTCCCAGTTTTCCCGTTTGAATTATGCGAGACAAGACTACGGGATATCTCGTCTCTGCGTTGATCCGTGCGGCTTGCGCTGCACGAAATAGTTTAGGCGTCAAGCGCGCGACAGTCCTGCGCAAGCCAGCCAATTTCGATTTGCTCACCTGGTTTCAGTTTAACGGCGTCCGGCGCATTGCGGGTCTTGACGATGAAATCATCATTGCCAGCGACGGACATGCGAAAGCGGAACACATCGCCCATGTAGATGAATTCTTTTACTGTCGCTTTGAGCGTATGTGCGTTGGCACTGAGGCGGTCCTTGTTGAATTCTACACGTTCAGGGCGGATGGAAATGGTCGTGCGTTCTCCGGGCTGCGAGACGTTCACGGGCTTGGCGTCGATCTCGGACCCGTCTGCCAAGGTCACCACGCAGGTGTTACCTTTGATTGACTTCACAACACCTTCCAGCGTGTTGTTCTCGCCTATGAACTGCGCCACGAAACTGTTGTCGGGTTGCTCATAAAGCGTGTCAGGCGGGGCCAATTGCTGGATGCGACCATCGTCAAATACCGCCACACGGTCCGACATGGTAAGAGCCTCTGTCTGGTCGTGGGTGACGTAGACGGTGGTAATGCCAAGCTCATGGGCAAGGCGGGTGATCTCGAATTGCATATGTTCGCGCAGCTGCTTGTCCAGTGCGCCAAGAGGTTCGTCCATCAATACCAGTTCAGGTTCAAACACCAAAGCTCGGGACAAAGCGATGCGCTGCTGCTGGCCCCCAGACAGTTGCGCGGGTCGTCTGTTTCCAAAGTCGCCCATCTGTACCATATCCAGAGCGCGCTTCACTTTCGCCTCTCGCTCAGACTTGTCAATTTTCCGAACTTCCAACGGAAACGACAAGTTCTCGGCAACAGTCATGTGGGGAAACAGGGCGTAGTTTTGAAACACCATGCCAATACCGCGCTTGTGGGGCGGGATGTTGTTGATCGGCTGGCCATCCAGCATGATCTCGCCATGCGTTGCGGTTTCAAATCCAGCCAGCATCATCAGACAGGTCGTTTTCCCAGACCCCGAAGGCCCGAGCATTGTTAGAAACTCACCTTTTGGCATTGAAAGATTCAGGTCTTTGACAACGAGGATTTCGCCGTCATAGGATTTTTGCACGCGTTGGAATTCAACGAACGCGGCGTCGTTTGACATATCGTGCAAGTGGCCCCCTGATGTCTACAAGCGCAGAGCTTGTTTCTTAAGTCTTCTTCCCCGTACGACAGTAAAGAGCATCGCTGCGAAGCAGTGCAACCAAAAACTTACGATTTAGGGCATGAGAACCCTTTTGATTACGTGAATTCGCCGATGTTATTCAGTCGCCTCATGTGCCACGCAAGGCACTGATTGCTTGAAAAAACGGGCTTTGAGAGCTGAGCTTGGATAAGTGGCAAGGCGTCGAGAGTGCGCAGGTTGGTGCAACTCATGAAAAGCCCCTCAACTGCAGGATCTGCGCCTAGTCTGACTGCCGCTTCCACGATGGACGCTGTAGAGATTCGCACGACTGTGGCCTCATCGCTTTCGCCAAAGGTGCCGAACACGTCGGTGGACAGGCCCTCGCGGTCAAAAGCACGGCGTAGTGGTTCGTTCACCTCATCAATATAGGGCGACAGCAAGGCGAGCTTTGACAGGCCTAAGTGGCCTGCATAGGCTATCGCTGCGCGTAGCGGATTGGTCACTGTCTCCACATCACAGCCGCGTTGGATCATCTTTTCAACCTGTTCTGACCCGATGATCGAGCTTGCAGAGGTGCACCCGTATCCTATCACTTTATAGGGACGGGCCTTGGGCAAGAGGTCCGCAGCAGCAGGCAAAGCTGTTTCCATTTCTGCAAGGCTATCCGTCGTGACATGTGCTCCGCTTGGCACGCGAGAGACATAGATCGGGCAGGGGCGATCCGCGAAGTAGGCGTCGAACTCAGGCTCCAGTGTCTCATCAGCTTGCAAAACAATCAGCCCCATCGGGGCAACCGAGGCATCATCTGGATCAAGTGTGTAGGGCAAAGGGCTCATAACGATGACATTTCCGGTCCGATCCGCGGGGTCAGATAGCGCGGGGCATCCGCTGTGATCTCAATGTTCTCCTCATGCACCAGAATCTTATCGTTCACAGCGATCCCTGGCTCTAGGGTCAAAACCATTCCCGGTTCCAGAACAGTGGTATCGGTCGCGATCAGAGACGGCCATTCGGTCAACGACATCCCCAAGCCGTGACCCAAACGTCCGGCATCGGTGCCTTGCGTATCTCGGGTCAGGATCGCGTTCATTGCGTGAAACAAATCCGCAGCTGTCGCACCCGGGCGCGCAATATCAAACGCGGCGTCTGAGGCTTCTGTCAAACGCGCGTGTGCGTCTTGAACCTGTGTTGTCGTTTTGCCGATAGACCAATTGCGATCAAAGTCGCAAAAATACCCATCCCAGACCAAGCCCGTGTCCAGCATCAGTACGTCGCCCTCTTGGAGCGGAGCATTATGGGCAGGGGATATGACATCACTATAACCGCCCTGTTCCGCACCGCCCGCGAGATAAGGGACCCAATCTGCCCCTTCCTCAAGACAAAGCATTTGGAACTTACGAAATACCTCGTCCAAAGGAACACCTGCTTTTGCAATCTCTGGCACCCGCGCATAGGCCTGCCCGCCAATAGCACAGGCAGTTTCAATCTTTTCAATCTCGGCCGGAGACTTGACCATACGCACTTGTCGGATCAATCCCTGATCTCCGACCATTTGCCGAGGTGCAATGCCACCGCGCACCCTGTCGAGATCGCCAAGCGGCATCCGAACGTGGGTCTCGTGTCCATCTGGCAGGCCTACGCGTCCGTCGACAGGTGTCAGCTCCGTCAAGGCATCAATGAGCAGGGACACGCCGTCGTCTGACAGATCAGGGGCGGTCCATGTGCGGATATCATCAATCCAAGTCTGCGCCATCAAAGATGCGCCGATAGAAGGTATCACAGCGACCGGTTTGCCCGTCGCGGGCAAGATCAAAAACCACGGACGGCTCGGGCTTTCCCAGAACCGGGTCAGGAATCCTGTGAAATAGCGCACCTCCGGCTCGGATGTGAGAAGCAACGCGGAGAGCCCGTGTTCTGCCATCGCATCTTGGACTTTGCGGGTGCGAGCCTCAAACTCGGTCGTCGCAAAGCCCCTCATTCGGCGGCTTCCGACAAGATGCACAGAACACGGTCCTGAGACCCTATGGCAAGCGCAGAACGCACGTCTTCACGCAAAACGGCGGCGACACCTGCGCCACCAGAAGCAGTCGTTGCGAGTCCATGTTTTTCAAGGGTTGGCATCATATCCGTCACCTCACCATCGGACAGAGTCAAAAAGTGATCCGCGTCTCGCGCCAAGCCGTTCAACGCAATCAAAGATGGCTCTTTGCAATCAAGACGGCCCATTATGCTGTCGGGCCCATCTGCGAAAACGCATTTTCCCGCCTCGATGCTAGATTTCAACGCAGGGGCCGCATTTGGTTCTACGACTGTGATCTGTGGTGCATCCCCCCAAGATTTGCGGGCGTAGGCTGCAACGGCGCTTGCCATCCCACCAACACCGGCTTGCAAGAAAATATGTGTAGGCGGTTCAGGGCAATGCGTCACCGTTTCTTGTGCCAGCTTCAAGTAGCCTTCCATCAAGAGATAAGGCAGATCAACGTATCCTCGCCATGAGCTGTCTGACAGCAAAATCCAGTCATTATCTTCTGCAGCCTTCATTGCAGCGGTCATACTGGCTGCGTAGTCCGCGCCAATGCGCTGCACTTGAGCGCCCTGCGCCTTCAACCGCTCAGCAAACACCTCCGGAACTGTCTCGGCGATAAAAATGACGGCTTGCGCGCCAAAGGCCTTTGCACCTGCCGCAACGCTCATCCCATGATTGCCGGCACTGGCAGTCGCATAGGTTTTGCCGCGCAACGTATTTGCATCTGGCGTATCAGAGAGCTCAACCGCATGTCGGGCAATGACATAGGCGGCCCCAAGAGCTTTGAAAGACCCAAGGTTCATGCGTGCCCGTTCATCTTTCACCCAGAATTTATCGACCGGGGCCAAATTATCAATCTCGAGCAACGGTGTTTCGTGCGCAGCAGGGCACCGAGATAAAAGCTCCGAGACCCGGTTTGCATCCGTCGATGGATAGGGTGCGTCCGGGGCCAGTTTGGAATGCCTTCGATACGGGTTATCAACAATTTCCACTGGTTTTCCTTGATAATAAGCGCTTGGGGAGGCCATCATTTTCGTCAATCCTGGACAATTTTTCACCCTGCCGTTTGGTCTGCTTGCATGAGAATATCTCATAAAAGCAGGTGGAAACTGTACAACTAACCACAATGTCTCATTGTGTAGGTATCTTCATCTTGTCCAAATGCGACGTCTTCGCTCGCCGATCTCGCAATTCCGGCAGATTTCGCATTCAAAAATGCTTCATGTTCGACCTCTAAGCCCTACGGATAACCCGTTCGTTTGCTGTCAGACCAATTCGAACCCGTCTCAGGTTTCCGCTAAATGTTCGAATTTTTGCACAACAAGGCTGGCGCCACGCGGCGAGAGCGGCGGTGCGGTTCGATTTGAAAGTGTGGCGTGAATAGAAATGACGTTCGAGATTGAAATGGTCATAGACCGAGGCGCGGATGGAGACGAATTTCTGCAACCGTCGTTCTCGCCGGAATAGCAGCATTGCACACTCTCTTCGTCGAAGGGGTAGGTGGGAATTTTCGGCTTGGCTTTTGAGCTAGCAGTCAGTTTCATTTCGTTCGGAATTGCGGATGGTCTTAATCGCCGCGCCATATGATCTCGGTTTACCCGTCACGACAATCTCAGGCCGGCCATACCGTTTCATGACTTTTCTCAGGAATTTCAATGCAGCTTTGCGATCTCGGCGCTTGGTGACATGGCTTTCCAGCTCCTCTCCCTCATGATCGACCGCGCCAAAAGTAGTGCGGCTCGCCGTTGATCTTCACGAAAACCTCGTCCAAGTACCACTGCCGGTTCGATTATGAACAAGGCCGCGCGACCCTTCGCTTGCGGATCTCGGAGGCGAATAGATCGAAGAATTAATCAATGCAGTAAACTAGATAGTACTGCATAGTACTGCCCATTTTTTTGAGATCGGCCTTAGCGATCCTTGACGCACATGAAACGTGTTTAGGAGATCTGAGATGGACACAAATGATGACTGCTTCCTGCTTATTGGTGCGCAGTGTGCATTTGTTGTGACGGCTCCAAACTTAGCATTGTGAGCTTGATCGCGGGGTAATCCCCCCATTTTTGATGGGGTCTATGAGTAGAATCTAAGCTGCTTTCAGTTTTTGGATTGGTGTCATCCCTCCGATGCCCATGTTGGGTCGCTCATTGTTGTAAGTCCAGAGCCAGCGCGTTGCATGATCTTGAACCTCTTCAATGCTGCCAAAGTGGTACCTTCCAAGCCATTCGGTCCTGACGGTGCGATTGTAACGCTCGACGTAAGCGTTCTGTTGGGGCTTTCCTGGTTGGATGTACATCAAGGCGATCCCGGCTTTCTCAGCCCAGGTTTGCAGCGTCCCGCTGATATATTCCGGGCCGTTGTCCACGCGAATGGCCAGCGGCTTGCCGCGCCAGCCGATGATCTGGTTCAGTGCACGCACAACCCGTTCAGATGGTAACGAGAAGTCTACCTCAATGGCCAGCCCCTCGCGATTGAAGTCATCCAACACGTTCAACGTTCGGAAAGACCGGCCATCGGTTAGCTGATCAGCCATGAAGTCCATCGACCAGACCTCGTTTGGGGCGTCCGGCACAGCCAGTGGCTCGGGCTTCTCCCGTTGTAACCGTTTGCGCGGTTTGATCCGCATGTTCAGCTCCAGCTCACGGTAGATGCGGTACACCCGTTTGTGGTTCCAGCCGAAGCCTTTGACGTTACGCAGATGCAAATAGCACAGACCAAAGCCCCACGCCTTCTTTGCTGTCGTCAGGGCGACCAACCAGTCGGCGATCAGTTCATTCTCATCGCCGTAGGAAATCAGCGTGCCATCATGAGGAATACCCTCGGCGTGCAGACGTTCAGCGCACCCCGCTTGCTCCATCAGGCCGACAAGTCCTTGCTCAAGCACGCCTGCGCGGATGCGTCCCAAGACGTAGTCCTTGGTCTTGCGTTCCAGCACGACGCTGTCGATCCCGCGTGTTTGCAAAAGCTGCGCCAGCAAAAGCCCGGAGGGTCCACCACCGATGATTGCGACCTGCGTTTTCATGTCTGTCTTCCCGATTCATATTTGTTCAAAACTGGCACCACTTCAGGTTACTGCCCGCTGATGACCTGCCCCGAAGTACGCTTCATCAAGCAGATTTGGATCAGTCAGCAGCGCGCTTGCGGGTCCGTTGAACGTGTCTTTGCCGCCGCGCAGAACCACAGCGCGATCAGCGACACCAAGGGCGAGGTCAGTAAACTGCTCAATCAAAACGATCCCGACGCCTTGTGTTTGCAGCTCTCGGACCACGCCGAACAGACGTTTAACGATCAGCGGGGCGAGGCCCAGCGACATCTCATCAATGATCAAATAGCGCGGGTTGCTCATCAATGCATGACCTAAGGCCACCATCTGTTGTTGCCCGCCTGAGAGCGTACCAGCAAGTTGTGATTTGCGTTCGGCTAGTTCGGGAAAGCGCTCATATGTCTTGCGCAAATTTTCGTCCAGATCAGCTCGTTGGACCGATCCGGCCGCGCGCAGGTTTTCGTCCACAGTTAGCTGTGTGAGGACTTTGTGACCCTCGGGCACGGCAGCCACCCCTGTAGCCCGCACGATGTCCGGTGATTTACCTGTGACGTCTGTTTCGTCAACAAGCACCTGACCCGCGCTGACGGGCAGCATCCCCGCGATGCCTAGGACCAGTTCGGATTTGCCCGCGCCGTTTGAACCCAAAATGGCAACGATTTCACCCTCTGCCAGTTCAAAACTTATGTCCTGCAAGATGTCCTTGCCTGCAGAGCCGATGCTTAGTCCCGTGATCTTTAGGCTCATGACGCGATATCCTCGGTCCCCAGGTAAGCGGCTTTGACTTTGGGATCAGACAGCACGTCCTGCGACGGGCCAAAGGCAATCGGGACGCCGAAATCAATCACAAGCGTTTCCGCACAGATGCGCGCGATCAGATCAACGTCGTGGTCAATCAGCAGAACATGCGCGCCGGTATGGTCGTGGATGCCAAGGATCAAATCGCCCAAGGCTTGGGTTTCTTGCACTGATAAGCCGCCAGCGGGTTCGTCAAACATGATCAGCTTGGGCGCGCCGACGATACATTTGGCAATGTCCGTCAGTCGGCGTTCAAACGTGTTGAGGTCAGCCCCGCTGACCTGCGCCATGTCGATCAAGCCGACATAAGCCAAGGCACGTTCGACTTGCGCTTGCTTTTCGGCATTGCTCAGCGCGACCGTATCAATTTGGACCCGCACGTTTTCGGCGACGGTTAGATCTTCGGAAATTTCTTCCTTTTGAAACGACCGCCGCAACCCCCACTGGCTGCGCTGGTGCGGGTTCAATGTATTCAGGTCGAAACCGTCCACTGTGATCTGACCAGACGTGGGGACAACGAAGCCAGAGAAGACATTCATCAGCGTTGTCTTGCCAGCCCCGTTCGGGCCGATGATGCCACTGATCGGCTTGGTCATGCGTGCGCTGATGTTATCGAGCGCCCGCACGCCACCGAATTGGACAGTGATGCCGTTCACCTCGACCACAGAGTTTTCGGGGTTTGCGTTCGTTATCTCTGGCCTTGTCAGATTTGAGGGATCAAGGGCCGCGCGCGTTTTGCGGCCGGTCTTCGAGAAGGCCCCAAATATTTGACCCGCGATCCCATTTGGGGCGGTGATGACTGCATGAAGCAGGCCTGCTCCGAAAATGACAAATGACAAGTCTGCATCCACGCCCCAGTTGTTAAGCAGTGCCGGTACAATGCGGAACAGGGCCGCCGCTATCACAGCGCCCAGCCAGTAACGTGCGCCTCCGACCACGGCGAGGGCAAAGATCATGATGCTCTCGCTGGCCTTGAATGTTCCGCTGTCCAGCAAACCTAAGCTGCCCGCCAGCAATCCGCCCGCCACGCCACCGACTAGACCGGCCAGAGCAAAGGCGATGGTTTTGTAAAGCGTGACATTGATCCCTGCCGACATGGCTGCGGCCTCGGACCTGCGTATCATTGCCCAAGCCCGCCCTGGCGTGAGCCTGCGCGCCAGTTCAATCAGTAGAAAGCCAAGCGTTGCGCAAGCGATGGTGTAGCGTAAATAGGCTGCGTCCGGCACGGCGACGACGGGACGCTCCATAAACGGGGTTCTGCCGGTTTCGACGCCCCAGAACCCGCCACCGCCATTAGGGAATTGGAAGGTTGCAAAGATGATCTCAAGCCCGCCTGCGGCCATTAAAGTGACCAAAGCCAAATAGAGACCGCGCAGCCGCAAGGCAGGTAGCGCAAGGATCATGCCAAAGACCATAGTGATCAGCGCGGCAAGGATCAGGTTGATTTCAAACGGTAATCCGAACGCATAGTTCAGGCGCAGCATGACCCAGCCACCAACGCCCATCAAACCAACTTGTGTCAGGCTGACCATCCCAAGGCGGGCATACATGAAGGCAACGCCTGCCGCTGCAAGCGCAAAGCACGCGGTTGAGGTGAAGACGCTAAGCCAGAAGGATCCGACCACAAGTGGCACGATGAACATCGCGATTGCTGCGAATATCAAGCCTGCCGCGCCGGACCGCGTGACGTGGAAAAGAGAGCTGTTCATGTCAGTCTCCCCCGCCAAAGGTCAGCCGGTTGCCGCGTTGATACCAAAGCAACACAAGGGCCGCGATGGCGAATGGGGCGACAGGGCGCACGCCTTTGAGGAGTGGCGACAGGGTCAGTAGGCTTTCGATCACGCCCATCGACAGACCGCCGATCAGGACCAACGATAGATGCTCAAGCCGTCCACAAATTGCCGCCGCGATGGACGGGATGACCATGAAGGTGATGACTGTCGGTTCAAGACGAATGAGGTCTCCGAACATCAGCCCGGTAAAGCCTGCGATGACCCCGCTCAGGCCCCACGCGATTGTTTCAACGCGCAGGATTGGGACGCCGATGAGTGCGGACAGATCGCGGTCATTCGCCAGTGATCGCATTTGCAAGCCAACGGCTGTGTATTTCAGATAGGCCCAGATCCCGATTACCAACCCGATAGAGGTGGTGACAACGATCAACCGCGTGACCGTTACGCGCAGGCCCATGACCCGGACGCCGACTTTGTCTGTTGGCAAGGTCAAGCTGCGCGGATCATCGATCCACAGAAAGCTAACAAGTCCCAGGATAATCAGGGCATAGCCTAGCGTTGCCACAGCTTTGACCACCGGTTCGCGCCACGCCAAAAGCGGCGCGATAAAACGGCCATAAAACAGCGACAACGCCAAGGCCACAAGGATGCAAGAGAGCCACGCGATGGGTGGCCAAACCTCCCACTGTGCCATTTGCCAAGCGGTCATGGCCCCCGCAGCTCCGGCTGCACCATTGGCGAAATTCAGCACGCCCGTCGCGCGATACAATACCACAAGCCCGATGCCGCCAAGAGCATAAAGCGACCCGACTGCGAGCCCGGAGACAAAGAAAAGTCCAAGAACGCTGCTTGGCTTGCCCCATCCCAGCAGCAAAATGATCAATGTCATGGCACCCAGATAAAGTGCTGCGTTTAGAACTGTGCCGCGTGTCACGGGCGTGATCTCCTAGGTCAAGTCTGGCGGCGAAATGCCCGCCGCCAAAAGTGTTATAAATTGTACGGGATCAGCGCAGGCCCAGCTCTTTTTCAATCGCGATATGCGGTTCAAAGTAGGCGCTGTCATATTCGTAGCATTCGCGCACGATCTCAAAACCGCCGTCAATGATCTTGGTCATGTAACCCGCGCGGTTCGGCATGTGGAAATCAGCATCGCCCACATAGTAAGGCCCACACATCAGATCGGACGTATAGCCTGTAATAGACCGGATCGCGTCCGTGACCTTGGCCCGGTCATCCAGATCTGCGGGGTCCATTTCCAGCATGCGTTTTACAAAAAACGATGCAGACAGATATCCCGCTTGGGCAAATGTATCGCGCGGATCATCCGGGTTTGCATGGGCATCCATCACCGCAAGAAAGTTCTGCGCGTCAGGGCCATTGACCGAGAATGGCGCAAGTTCGGCGTTCACATACACCGCTCCGTCCCAATAATCGCCAAGCGCTTCGGGCACCGACAGATCATACAACGGTGTTGGCGCGATCCATATGTAGGCGTCGCGCAAGTCTTGTTCCTCAGCGGCTTTCAGAACTGCGATGGCAAGGCCCGCAGGCAGGTTCAACAAGATCGTATCGGCTCCGCTGGCAATCCCTTCTAGCAAGGCAGAGTTCACGTCAGGTGCGCCTGGGTTCAGCAAGGCCATTGACCCTGTGCCGCCGCGAGCTTCCATCAGGGCGATGCTTTCTTTGCATGACCACGGCCCGTTGTTCGGGATATTCAGTGCAATGCAGGCCACATTCGTGGCACCCAGTTCCTCTTGGGCGTATTGGGTCGCACCAAGGTTTGAAGGCAGCGGCCCTTGGTTGGTCGACACAATATTTGGTGTCTCGTGACACTCCGAAATTGCGCAAGCCGAGGCCATCGACATGATGCCCTTGTCCACATAAGTCTGCGCGTTGACGGCCATTTCCATGAAAGATCCGTTGCCCACCAGAGCGACCGCGCCTGCGTCATCCACCAACTTTGCTGCGGCTTGCGCAGCTGCTTCAGGGTTCCATTGGTCGTTCTCAATGCGGTAGTCGACGGGACGACCATTGATGCCACCGTTCGCGTTTACACAATCGAAATAGGCTTTCGCCGCGTCCGTTGAAGCCGAAAAATCGCCGGGTGCTGCATTGCCGTGGATACCACCAACGATAACAGGTGCGCCTGTTGCGGCCTCTCCGGTGTTCATGCCGCAGATAGGGTTGGCCATTACCTGACCACCAAGCCCGGCAAAGCCGATACCAGCGATGATACTAAGTGTGTTGAGTTTCGTCATGTTTTTTCCTCCCAGAAAAGTTAAGTGTGTTTTGGTTTTTCAGGCGACGCTACGATCCTCAAGGATCATATCAGCCGCTTTCTCGGCGATCATAATGGCGGGTGCGTTGGTATTGCCGCTAACGATCTTTGGCATAATTGATGCATCAACCACCCGAAGGCGGGGCATGCCATGCACACGCAGGCGGGGATCGACGACGGCGTTTGGCCCCACGCCCATCGCGCAGGTGCCCACCGGATGATAGACGGTGCGGGCTTCTGCTTTGATAAAATCAGCGATACTTTCATCAGATTGTGTATCCGCGCCCGGCAGCAATTCCGTCAGGCCATATTTGGCCATTGGGGTTTGCGCAAGAATCTGACGGGCCAGTTTCACGCCATGGATCAACCGGGTCATGTCGTCCTCGTGGGTGAGCAAGCCAAGGTCAATCTGCGGGGGCCCGTCCGGAGAAGTGCGGGTAATCGTCCCTCTGCTTTTGGGTTGCAGAACGCAGGTGTGAAGCGACACACCATGTCCATATTCTACCAGCCGTCCGCGTAGGCTTTTGCGGCCTGGAATGAGGTGGAACTGAATGTCTGGACGTTCTTCGGAAGCCTGAGAGCGCACAAAGCCACCAGCCTCTACCATATTTGAGGACAGCATGCCGCGCCTCGCAAACAGCCACATTAACGCTGCACCAGTCAGCTTGGGGAGTGCTCTAAACGAGACCCCATAAGGTGTGATCGACGTGCTTTTGGAAATCACCATAACGTCCACATGATCGTGCAGGTTTTCACCAACGCCGGACAGATCATGCACCACTGGCGTACCGTGCTGTTGCAGCGCCGCCCCCGGTCCGATGCCGGAGCGCAGCAGTAAATCTGGCGAACCAATCGCGCCCGCGCTCAAGATGATTTCTCCGCGTGCTTCGATAATGCTTGTCGAACGGTCTGAACGGCGCAGCGTGACCTTCCCATTTGAGAAATGTTCAACCGTCGCATGCGTTTCGACCAACAGGTTTGGCCGCTTTGAGATACCTTGCAAGAATGCAGCACCGGTCGAATGACGCCGCCCGTCCTTCTGGGTTACTTGATAAATGCCAACGCCCTCAGGCTCGGCCGTGTTGAAATCGGGGCAGCTTCGGATTTGAAGCTGATTTGCCGCCTCAATAAACGCGCTATCCATAGCGTTCGGGCTGCGCTGCTGGACCACGCTTAACGGACCTTCGCGCCCATGAAGCGCATCATCTAATTGAGGGTCGCCATTCGCTTCGGACTTTTTGAAGTACGCCAGGACATCGTCATAACCCCAGCCTGTGCAACCCGCGTTCGCCCAATCATCATAGTCATCGCGATGACCGCGAATGTAGACCATGCCGTTTATCGCGGATGATCCGCCCAATGACTTGCCCCGTGGAATACCGATTTCGCGATTGTTCAGCGCCCTTTGCGGGGCAGAGGTGTAACCCCAATTGAACGTAGGCAAACGTGGCAATGCCATCACGCCAAGAGGGGTCGTGACAAGCGGCGAACGACCGTGCCCACCGGCTTCAATCAGGCAAACAGTGATCGCCGGATCAGCGCTCAGCCGATTTGCAAGCACAGCACCAGCCGAACCCGCACCAACAATCACGTAGTCAAAGACTGCCACAAATATCCTCCCCAACGGCGCACTTTGCTCCGTCCAGAAAGACTATTGCTATTTCTTTGGTTTTTCTTTGGAATGAGGAAACACGACTTTGAGGTGTTGATATGTCAGACGTTAAAAACTGGAATGACGCGGCCTGCTTTGCTGATTTGTCTGATCAGATCGAACTGATCAGAGCGGTGAATAGGCTCGGGGCTGGCACGCGCATTATCAAGATTTCAGATGACCCGTTGTTCTTTGAAGCGGTCACTCCTTTTGCCCCGATCTTTCTTGCTGAGGTGTCACTGAATGGCGATGTTTTTGACTCGAAAACTGTTTTCGACGCCTTGGACAATCTGCTGAGCGATCCGGCACACGAAACCACGCTTATCGTAGACATGACGTGGAGCGTTGATGCGCTCGATGCAGAAAACGCGCTTGAAACCTGGGGCATGGCAGTCGAGGAATTGAGCACCCAGCGTCCTGTGCGGATCGTTTCTGTCTACACTCATACCCACTTGCTTGAAATGAAGATGCAGATGGTAATGCGCGCCCATCGTCAGTTTCTTGCGGCCACTGGTCTGTATGAAAATCCGTTCTGGCTGCCCAGCCGTTTGCGCACCAGCGCGGGGGCTGACGAACAGCTTGCGTTTCTGTTGGGGCGGGTCGTGCCCGATCACGCAGGGCTTCAGATTACGGAACCAGATGATCGATCTTATGCGCGTGGGACAAGCCCCAGATGGCTAGATAACAGCTCCAACATTGATCTGGTGGACCGCAAAGCGGACCGCTGGCAAATTAGGTGCTTGGGTCGTTTACGGGTCTACCAAAGCGGTGACCCAGTTGAATGGCAGACACCCGGTGGTGCACCGCACAAGACCCGCACCTTGTTTTGTTATCTGCTACTGAGCGGCGAAAACGGAGCGCAGGCTGACCGTATAGGGGAACTTATCTGGCCGCACCAAGCAGATGAAACCCGTAAGCGCGCACGACTGCATCATGCGATTGCCATGTTGCGCAAGGCTTTGGGGCACAGAACAGCTGTCGAGCGCGAGGGAGAGTACTATCGGCTGAATGCACCGCAGGGCAGTTGGACGGACATTTCAGCGTTTGAGCAAGCCTGCCGCCGTGGTTTGGCCTTAGCTATGCAGGATGACGCAGCTGGAGCTTTGCGGCTATACCGGACAGCTGAACGTCAGTATCAAGGTGACCTATTCGAAGATTTGCCAATCGAGTACACTCACAACGACCTAGAGGATTGGTGCCGCCCCAGGCGCCGTTGGCTGCGTCAGATGGCCCTGAAACTGTTGCGCGACATGTCCGTTGTGATGCGCAGTCAGGGGCTTGCGGATGAGGCGCTAGAGAAATGCCACAAGGCGCTGAACATCGATATGGCCAATGAGGCGACTAACATGGAAACGATGCGTGTTTTGCACCTGCAAGGCAGATTCGAGGCGATTGATCGGCAGTTTGAACAGTTTCTAGTGGCTTCAGATCAACGCAGATCAGACGTTGAAAACACGCAGTTTCATAAGCTTTATCAGCGGTTGGCATCGTAGAACTTGATCGCGCATAGTGCGAACCGCTGCCCTTTCAAACGGTAACCAAAGAAAAACAAAAGAACATGCGATAGGCTTTCTACACGGTTGATCATATCGACCTATGGGAGGAAAATTGATGAACGTGCAAAGCCCTGTCTGCCCGGTTGGCGGATACGATCCCTATGATCTTAGCGCACCACACGCCGACTGGGAAACCTTTCGCGGCGAAGCACCTGTGTTCTACCACGCGGACACGGGCTACTGGATCGTCTCACGCTACGATGACATCAAGGCGGTTTATGATGATTGGGAAACGTTCTCGTCCGAAAACGCGCAATCCCCTGTCACGCCGTTGGACGATGCCGCCAAGAAAATCGTAAAGGCTGGCGGATTCACCTCCGGCCTGTCCGCCCGCACCCCGCCCACACACACGCGCATCCGCAAAGTGGCGCAAACCGCCTTTAGCCCGCGTCGTTTCAAAGCGATTGAGCCGCAGATCGAGGCAATTGTGGATCGTCATCTGGCGAAACTTGAAGGCAAAGACGAGGTCGATTTCTTTCGCGAAGTCGCATACCCCGTGCCTGCGCTGGTGTTGTTTACTCTTATGGGCATCCCTGACGAGGACGTGGACAAGGTCAAAGACTGGGCCAGCAGCCGGGCCTTGCTGACATGGGGAAACCTGAAAGGCGACGATCAAGTTCCGCACGCACAGGGCATGGTGGATTACTGGAACTACTGCCGTGCGCTGGTTGCTGCACGGAAGGCCGAACCGGGCGATGATTTCCCCAGCGATATGGTGCGCGCGCAAGCGGATGGCGCGGACATCACGGATGAAGAAATCGCAGGGGTCATGTATTCCGTCCTGTTCGCAGGGCACGAAACGACGACAACCCTGATGGCCAATTCACTCAAAGTTCTGATGGAAAACCGCGACGCTTGGGATGCGCTTTGCGCTGATCCCAGCAAGATCCGCGGCGCGACCGAGGAAATTCTCCGGTATGCGCCCTCAATCGTGTCGTGGCGGCGTTTGGCCAAAAAGGATACCCAAATCGGCGGCGTTGATATCCCGGAAGGGGCCAACATTCTGGTGATCATGGGGGCAGGAAATCGGGACGAGGCTGTGTATCCCAATGGCGAGGATTTCAACATCTCTCGCGACAACGCCCGCACGCATCTGAGCTTTGGCTATGGCATCCATTTTTGCATCGGCTTTCAACTGGCCAAGCTGGAGTTCGGCATCACGCTGCGCGAATTGACCAAGCGGTTCCCAAACCTGAAATTGGCAGACGGCCATCCGGTCAACTACATTCCCAGCCTTTCATTCCGTGTGCCTGACAGGTTGATCATCAAGCCCAATGGTGACGCATGAGCAATCTTTACACACTTCCCTTCGATCAAATCAACGATGATGACTTTGCCCGAGTTGGGGGTAAATGCGCCTCGCTCGGCGACATGACCCAAGCGGGCGTTGCCGTGCCGCCAGGCTACGCCGTGACGACCGAAGCTTATGTCGCAATGCTGGAAGGATCGGGTCTGAGAGCAGAGTTGGAAAATCACCTGCAAGGACTGGATGTAGAAGATTTCGCGGCGCTGGACAAAGCAGCGCAAGCTATTCAAGTAAGATTTCGCTCGCGCAAACTACCGACAGAAGTCGAGCAGGCCATTCGCGCGGCCTATGCCGCAATGGGCGATGATATACCTGTGGCGGTGCGGTCCTCTGCCACGGCCGAGGATTTGCCCGACGCATCCTTCGCGGGTCAGCAGGATACATATCTATGGGTGATCGGCGCTGATGATGTTGTGGACAAAGTGCGCGATTGCTGGGCATCCCTGTTTACCGCCCGCGCCATTGCTTACCGTGAAAAGAACAACATCTCACACATTGAAACACTGATGAGCGTTGCCGTGCAAAAGATGGTGAACGCAAAAGCAGCAGGCGTCGCGATGACGCTGGACCCCAACACCGGCGACCGCACGCGAATTGTGATCGACAGCGCTTGGGGGCTTGGGGAAACCGTTGTTTCTGGCACGGTCACACCTGACAATTTTGTCGTGGAAAAGGTGCTTCAGGAAATTCTGGATCGCACGATTTCGGACAAGCACATCGAACTGGTAGGCGATGCGATCAAGGGCGAGGCCGTTGAGCGCCTAGTTGAGACACCGCGTAACACCGCCTCAAGCCTCACGGACGCAGAAGTGATCGCCATTGCCATGCTGGCCAAATCGCTGGAACGGCAAAAGAAATGCCCGCAAGATGTCGAATGGGCGCTCGATGCCGATCTGCCGGACGGTGAAAACCTGCTGGCATTGCAAAGCCGACCCGAAACGATCTGGTCTCAAAAGGCCAAAGAAAAGCCTAAGAACCCTTATGCGACGGGCATGATGAGCATCACCAACACGCTTACCAACCCCTACGCGGGCAAAGTCAAAACGAAATAAAACATGTTTCTGGGAGGAAACCACCGATGGACGCAAAAACACCTATGTTCCCAAGCGCCTATGATCTTGCGGCACCCAAAGGGTCCGAAGGCTGGCAGGATTTGTACCCTTACTACACGCGCTTTAACCCCGCACGGCGTGCGGAAGAAGACGAAAAATTTTGGTTCTGCAACTCACAGCATTGGCCGACGCCGTTCCGTCCGTTTGACACGATCATGCTGGATTTCGCGATCAAATGCTTGGGTCAATACAACACCCGCCATCTGTTGATCCCACCTGCCAATGGCATCGACTACCGGATCCTCAATGGTTACGTATATTTCTCGCCGGTTGGCGTCGCCCCCGAAGACATCGAGGCACGCGTGCCAATCTTTATGGAACGGGCAGGCCACTACTTCATGAACTGGGACCAGTTGCTTGGCGATTGGAAGGTCAAAGTAAAAAACGCGATTGATCAGTTAAACGAGATCAACTTTCATGCCCTGCCAGAAACAGAAGAGCTTGAAGTCGTAACGGGCGGCATTGGTCTGGACAGCACCAACCACCTGTTTGAAGGCTACGAGAAGTCGATCGAGCTTTGCTACAAAATTTGGCAGTATCACTTTGAGTTCCTGAACCTCGGCTATGCCGCCTATCTCGACTTCTTTAGTTTTGTGAAGGAACAGTTTCCATCGATCCCAGATCAGGCGATTGCCAAGATGGTTCAAGGTGTCGATTCCGAACTGTTCCGTCCTGATGATGAGCTGAAAAAACTGGCTAAACTGGCGTTGGAATTGGGGCTTGAGACCGCTTTGAACACCGGCGACGTGAACGCGGCATTGACCGCAATTGCTGCCGCACCCGGTGGCGACAAATGGATTGCCGAGTGGGAGGCGGCCAAGGATCCTTGGTTTAACTTCACCTCTGGCAACGGGTTCTATTCGACCGACAAATACTGGATCGACCACCTTGATATCCCGATGGGCTACGTCCGCGATTACGTCGAACGCCTAAAAGAAGGCGATGAGATCATGCGCCCCACTCAAGCGCTGCTGAAAGAACGTGACCGGATCACCTCTGAATACCGCGACATGATGGATGGCGAGGCGCAAGAGGCCTTTGACGGCAAACTCGGCCTTGCACGCACCGTGTTTCCTTATGTCGAAGACCACAATTTTTATATCGAACACTGGGCACTTGGCACCTTCTGGCGCAAAATGCGCGAGTTGAGCGCGTTGCTGTCCGATCAAGGCTTCTGGCCTGATCCAGAAGGCATGTTCTACCTCAACCGGACCGAAGTGCGTGACGTTCTTTGGGATTATTCACAAGCGTGGGCGATCGGCACAGAAATCCATGGCGCTGGTATTTGGCCTGCTGAGATTGAGCGCCGCGCTGGCATCCTCAAGGCGTTGCAATCTGAACCACCCACACCTGCGCTGAACAACCCACCGGAAGTCATCACCGAGCCATTCACGATCATGCTTTGGGGAATCACCTCGGAAGCCGTCGAGAGCTGGGTCGCAGCAGATGAAGAAGGTGATGGCTTGCGCGGTATGGCCGGATCACCCGGTGTTGTCGAAGGCATCGCGCGCGTCTTGCGCAGCCCTGATGAACTGAGCTTGCTGGAGAAGGGTGAGATCCTTGTGACACCTGTCACTGCTCCGTCTTGGGCACCCGTATTTGGCAAGATCAGCGCGGCTGTCACAGACATCGGGGGCATGATGAGCCACGCCGCAATTGTATGCCGCGAATACGGCCTGCCTGCGGTCACCGGAACCGGCAAGGCCAGTGCAAAGATCAAGACTGGCATGCGTCTGCGCGTGGATGGCAACAAAGGCACGGTCGATATTATAGGCTAAGCCCAACCTGCAGCGCGCCGTCTCCCGCGCGCTGCGGAATGGATTTTTTTGTTATGAACGATCTGTCCCGTTTTGATCCGGTTTGGCGGGCTGCTAAGCCTTACATGCGCGCCCGCAAGAACGATGTGCATATCCCGCTATCGTTCGATTGGTGTCAGAGGTTGCTGGGCGTCTATCCAGAAGCAGATAGCGATATCTGTTTCTTGGCGATCTTGCTGCATGACATCGGTTGGTATTCGATTGATCAAACGGACATCATCGAACAGGGTTTCCGGTCCGAGAACTTTTTGACCTCTGACGTGCGATACTTGCATGAGACGGAAGGGGTCAGGCTGGGCACGGAGGTACTAAAGCAAACGGGGTGGTCCAATGCGGTCATCGCTGCGGTGTGCAAAATCATCGACGGACACGACACGCGGCCAGATCCCCATCACCTGAACGACCGGATCGTGCGTGATGCTGACAAGTTGTGGCGCTATGACGTGCCGGGCATTGCGATTGCCTCTGATTGGTTCGGCAAGACCCCCAATGACTACGCCGAACATCTGCAAAAGGGTCTGGCCAAGCTTGAAACTGCGGCAGGGCTTGAAATGGCGAAAGAAACCTTGGCCGCGTCACGCGCTGCCCTGAAATTGCACGTCCTATAAGAAAGAGAGCACCATGAAGATGTTCATTGATGGCGATTGGGTTGATGCGGCTTCTGGGGAAACCGATCCAGTAACCGATCCCATGACGTCAGACGTCTTTGACACCGTGCCGCGTGCTGGTGTTGTTGACGCAGGAACCGCGATTGAAGCTGCGCAGCGGGCCTTCAAGGCTTGGAGCATTCGAACAATGACCGACCGCGTCGCTGTCCTGAAAGCCTGCGCCACTGCCATGCGCGATAATGCCGACCTGCTGGGCCGCGCCTTGCACCGCGAACTTGGCCGCCCTTTGCCGGGATGTATCGCTGAAATCAATAGCTCTGCCAGCCTGCTCGATATCTACACCGAAGAGGGGTTGCGTCTGCACGGCGAAATGCCAATCGCCACGGGTGCTGGTGAAAAAACGCTGATCACCCGCGAACCGGTTGGGGTGGTGGTGGCGATTACGCCGTTTAACTTTCCGATTACGCTGCTAACATTCAAACTGGGTGCAGCGCTCACCGCTGGCTGTACCATTGTTGCCAAGCCGTCCGAGGATACGCCAACCTCGACACTGTTGCTGGCCGAGATATTCCACAAAGCAGGCCTACCCAAAGGCGCGTTCAATGTTGTGACCGGATCGGGCACCGAGGTTGGCGAAGCACTGGTAAACCATCCAATCCCGCGCAAGATCGCCTTCACCGGGGGCGCTGTTGCGGGCAAGGCCATAGCGGCTGCCGCGGCGGGAACGGTTAAGCGTTTCACTCTTGAATTAGGCGGTCATTGCCCCGCGATTGTCTGCGCAGATGCTGATCTGGATAAGGCAACGACGGCTATAACACGCCACGGCACCGCAAATTCTGGCCAGTTCTGTTACCGCGTGAACCGCATTTATGTAGAACGCCCAGTCTATGATGAGTTTCTAGAAAAACTGACCTCAAAAGTCAGTGCGCTGACCTTAGCCCCAGCGGGTGGCACAGGCAATCTGGGTCCGATGGTCAACGAAAAAATCTTTACCAATTCCGTGCGCCAAACCGAGGATGCCATTTCAAAAGGCGCGCGTATATTATGCGGTGGGGCGCGGGAAATGGGGCCAGGGTTTGAGGCTGGCTTCTACTTTCCGCCGACCATTCTTGCCGATGTCACCGACGACATGCTGGTCCTGCAACATGAGACTTTTGGACCAATTTTAGGCGTCTGTGCTGTGAACAGCGCAAGCGAGGCGTTAGAGCGGGCCAACAACAGCGAATACGGACTGGCGGGCTTTGTCTTTTGCCGCGATCTAGCAAAAGGCATCATGCTGTGCGAAGGGATCGAGGCGGGGCTGGTTTGGCTGAACGATATCCAACGCTCTTCACATTATGCACCGTTTGGTGGGGTTAAGCAAAGCGGCATGGGCCGCGAAAAGGGACGCTGGGGTGTGGAAGCCTATTTGGAATATAAAACCATCTACCTTAGCTACGAGGTGCCAGTATGACGGAAAGTTTGCTCAGGGAGCAAGACGTTGCGATGTGGCACGCTGCGCGCCCGTTTCTGGATGTGCGAAACAACGATGAACATACGCTCGTTGCCTACGGCCTTGCCAAAACGTTGCTGAACCTGATCCCCGATGCCGACGCGGATATCGTCCTGCCTGCCATTCTGCTACACGATGTGGGGTGGAAGCGGGTTGATCCAGACCTGCTACTGCTCGCCATCGGCAAGAACCCGACCCGGAAGGATTTAGTCCGTGACCACGAGTTGTTTGGCGTTGAAATCGCCCGCGATATCATCGCAGCGCACGGGCCCGCTGTCGCTGATCCTGAGGCTGTTCTCGCAATCATAGACGGCCACGACACCGACAAGACCGCGCGTTCGATCAACGATGCGGTTGTCAAAGACGCTGACAAAGGCTGGCGTACAACGCCGCACGGAATGCGTACTATCCGGCGTTGGTACGAATCATCCGTGATCGAATACGTTGAAACGCTAGAGAAAGTTTCGCTGCCTTTCATGCTGACCGATGCCGGGCGCGCAATCGCACAAGGCTTCATTGCGGCGGTTCGTGCGGAACACGCGCTGGACACCTATATGGAGGAAACTGTTGATGCGTGACCTCAATCTGCAAGAACGTAGGGTGATCGTTACCGGAGCAGGCGGCGGATTGGGCCGCGCGTTTTGCGAAAGTCTTTGCGCTGCTGGCGCACATGTTATGGCCGCTGACATCAACGAGGCTGGGGCCGCGCAGACGGCAGAGATCATCAGCGATACCGGCGGCACCTGCGTGTCAGGCCATGTTGATGTTGCAGACGGTCAAAGCTGTGCAGCCTTAGTGGGGCAGGCAAGAGAAAAGCTCGGCGGTGTAGACGTGCTGGTCAACAACGCAGCGCTCTACGGGACACTGAGCCGCGCGCCCTTTGAAAATTTGGAAGAGGCTGAGTGGGACCACGTTATGTCGGTCAACGTGAAAGGTGTGTGGCAAATGACCCGCGCAGCGTCTGACCTTCTAAAGGCGTCATGTCGTGGGTCGGTCATCAATATCGCTTCGGCGACTGTCTTCTCGGGTTCGCCTCAGTGGATGCACTATGTCGCCTCGAAAGGGGCTGTGATCGCGATGACAAGGGTGATGGCCAAAGAGTTGGGCGATAGCAATGTCCGCGCAAACGTCATCGCCCCGGGGATCACGCTGACCGAAGCCAGCCTGAACCTGATGGAAGACGCAAAGACCTACGGCGCAAACCGCGCGGCGTTGCTGCGCAATGGCGATGTCGACGATATCAGCGGCGGAGTTCTTTATTTGGCCTCCGATCTGTCAAAATACACAACCGGGCAGACGTTGGTCATCGATGGCGGCAAGCAATTCATTTAACGTTGACTGCGTTAAAGAACAAAAAGCGCAATCATAACATCATTTAGCGAGCGGCAGATGTGAGCACAGACTCCCCGGTGCTGCACTGCGCGCCGAGGCTCACTTTGAGGCAGACCGCGAAATCACTCTAGGAATTTCGGCCCATTGCTGCCGTTCAACAGACGGTTCGCATGCTGCGGTGCGGCCCGTCGAACCAGCCGTTCGCTGCGGCGGCGAAATCCAGCGTACCGCGAACTGGTGGTCTGTGGACTCAGCCGTCGTTGGAAATAGCGAAGTCAACGGCGGCTTTGAGAAAGCTGCAAGTGTTCTAGATATAATCAAAGGAAACCCTATCTGCGTCAGAATTTTCCTTTGACAATGCCGATAGAGATGCAGTGCCAATTAGGTTACTTTGGCGACTTCAGTGTATTTTGACGCTTTGGCATGCCATGAATGTAGGGGCGGTTATCCGTCCCTTCCCACATGACGTAAGCCGCTTCTGCTATCAAATATATGGGCTGCATTTTGCTCAATTCGGAACCGGCGCATCGCGTTATCTGGTGGAATTTGATGGACACCTTGAAGACTGATCGTGAAACTTTTGTCTGATTTGGCAATGTTCCCATGTAGAAGAGTGTTGGCACCTAGCGGCTCTGCCAGCTTTAAAGAAACATGCAAAGGTCCTGTATCGTCAGGGATCAAATGCTCAGGCCTAACTCCGAGTTTTACGGGGCCGTCCGGGCAAACGGTCTCTGTCACGACTTGCCCTTCAAACAAGACCTTTCCATCTTTCACTTCGGCATCAATGATGTTCATCGCAGGGCTACCGATGAACTGCGCGGCGAACAAGGTGCGCGGTTTTTCGTAGACCTCTAGTGGCGTTCCAATTTGCTCTGCGATGCCTGCTTTCATCACGATCATGCGGTCGGCCATTGTCATCGCTTCGACTTGATCGTGGGTCACGTAGAGTGCTGTGATACCCAGATTCGATTGCAATTCTTTGATCTCTAGCCGCATCTGCACACGCAACTTGGCATCAAGGTTTGAGAGGGGCTCGTCAAACAAGAAAACGGCCGGTTCGCGCACAATCGCACGCCCCATCGCGACCCGTTGACGTTGGCCACCGGACAGCTGTTTCGGTTTGCGGTCCAGCAGTGGTTCAAGCTGCAACAGCTTGGCGGCTGCTACAACTTTTGCTTCGATCTGGTCTTTAGGCAGTTTGGCAATCTTCAGACCGTAGCCCATGTTTTGACGCACAGACATATGCGGATAAAGCGCGTAGTTCTGGAACACCATGGCGATGTCGCGGTCCATTGGCTCTTTGTCGTTCGCAAGTGTGTCGCCAATGAACACCTCACCAGCGGTCACTGTCTCTAGCCCCGCGACCATACGCAGCAGGGTAGACTTTCCGCAACCGGATGGGCCGACTATCACGATGAACTCGCCGTCCTTAATCTCGGTCGAGATGCCGTGGATGACGTCTGTGGAGCCAAAGCTTTTCTTGATGTCTTTGAGGGTAACAGTTGCCATTCTATTTCTCGCTATCGACAAGGCCACGGATAAACAACCTTTGCATACTTACCACGACAATCACGGGTGGGATCATCGCAAGAATTGAGGTCGCCATGATCACAGGCCATTCGGCTACATCATCACCTGACGGGAACATCTGTTTGATGCCCATGACGATGGTGTTCATTTCGGGGTCAGTCGTGATTAGTAGCGGCCAAAGGTATTGGTTCCAGCCGTAGATGAAAAGGATGACGAATAGGGCTGCGACGTTCGTGCGACTCATGGGCACGACGATATCCCAGAAGAACCGCATCGGGCTTGCACCATCAACGCGCGCGGCTTCTGCAAGTTCGTCAGGGATCGTAAGGAAGAATTGCCGGAACAGGAATGTTGCGGTTGCGGATGCTATCAGCGGGAAGATTAAGCCGCCGTAGCTATTCAGCATGCCGAAACCTGCAACGACTTCGTAGGTCGGAACGATGCGAACCTCAACCGGTAGCATGAGCGTTAAGAAGATCATCCAGAAGAACAAATTGCGACCTGGAAAGCGGAAGTAGACGATTGCGAAGGCGGACAAAAGCGAAATAACAATTTTGCCTACTGCGATACCGATGGCCATAACAAGACTGTTGAATAGCATTGTGGAAACCGGCACGTTTACGCCAGAGAAGAGCGCCTTAGAATAATTTTCCCAAAGCTGGTCGCCAGGCCAAAGCGGCATCGGCGGCTTTACGATTTCTGGTTGCGTCACGGTGGATGCGACGAACGCTAGCCAAATTGGGAAGAAGATGATCAAGACACCAAGGATCATCATCACATGGCTCAACCAAAGGCCCGCGCCGCGTTTTTCGACCATGCCGTGGACTTCGCGGGCCATCAGTAGTGCACCCTTTTCTCGACAAACTTGAACTGGATGACCGTCAGCAAACCGACGACAAACAGCAAGATCACAGATTGCGCGGATGATGACCCGAGGTCTTGGCCAACAAACCCATCAGCGAACACCTTGTAGACCAGTACGGTCGTCGATTGCTGCGGTCCGCCAGAGGTGATGGTGTGGATCACGCCGAAGGTTTCAAAAAACGAATAGACGACATTGACGACCAGCAAGAAAAACGTCGTTGGCGAAAGCAAAGGCAAGACGATGCTCCAGAACCGTTTCCAGAAGCGAGCGCCGTCGATGGCTGCGGCCTCGATTACGGATTTCGGCACCGCTTGTAGGGCCGCGAAAAAGAACAAAAAGTTGTAGCTAATGCGCCCCCACGCGGAAGCGACCACGACAAGGCCCATTGCCTCGCCTCCATTCAGCACGTGGTTCCAATCGTAACCGAGGTTGCCAAGATACCAAGACACCACGCCGACGCGGGTGTTGAACATGAATAGCCACAATACGCCTGCAATGGCGGGAGCTACTGCATAGGGCCAGATCAGTAGGGTACGGTAGACGCCCGATCCCTTGATCAACCGGTCTGCGACAACGGCAAGGAACAGCGCAGGGATCATGGAACACAGCGTTACAAGGATCGAAAATACTGCTGTCGTTACGAAGGAAGCGCGGTAGAATTTGTCGCCTAAAAGGAATTCGAAATTGCCCAAGCCCACAAACTGGGACGAAAGGCCGAATGGATCAGGGATAAACAGTGATTGCCAGATCGCTTGTCCTGCTGGGTAGAAAAAGAACACTGCTGATATGATGACTTGAGGCGCGATCAATAGCGCCGGAAGCAACCAGCCGCGAAACGTAACGCGTTTTTCCATTGTCCCCCCCCCCCCGGTGGTTCAGCGGGCCTTTTTTGGGCCCGCTGATATTCGCTTAGCGGTTCGCTGTCTCGAAGCGGCGCAGTAAGGCATCACCACGCTCTTTGGCGCTATCCATCGCTTCCTGGGCAGTCTTGTCACCTGACCAGATGCCCTCAAGCTCTTCGTCAATGATACCGCGGATTTGGTCGTATGACCCAAGACGCAAGCCGTTGGAATTGGCTGTTGTCGCATTCGCGGTCATCTGGATGACGGCCACTTCAGTACCGACGTTTGCGTCATAGAAACCAGACGCTTTGGTCACGGCACTCGCTTCAGCTGTTATCGGCAAGTAGCCTGTGTCTTGGTGCCATTTGGCCTGCACATCAGGGGACGACAAAAAGCTCAGGAATTGGCCTGCGCCTTTGTATTCGTCTTCTTCGTGACCTTCCATGACCCACAATGAAGCCCCACCAATGATGGTGTTTTGGGGGCCATTGCCAACGCCTTCCCAGTAAGGAAGTGGGCGCACGTCGAAATCAAACTTAGCCTCGGCTTTGATGCCAGCGTAACCGGCTGAGCTTTCAGTGAACAATGCACATTCCCCGGCACGGAAGTTTGCGCCACCCTCATTGCGGCGACCAGTGTAGATGAACTTGCCGTCCTTGGCCCATTGACCCATAGCTGAAAGATGCGCGATTTGCGCTTCGCCGTTCAGCATCAATTCAGTGTCTAGCCCTGCAAAGCCGTTGTCTTGGCTCGCAAACGGCACGTCGTGATAGGCCGAGAAGTTTTCAAGGTGAATCCAGCTTTGCCATGCAGTGACCAGCGGGCACTCTGAACCGCCATCCTTCAATGCAGTCAACGTCGCGTCGACGTTCTGCCATGTGGACAGGTCAGTGTCAGGATCAACGCCTGCGGCTTCCATCGCATTGCGATTCACCCAAAGAACGGGCGTGGATGCGTTGAACGGCAAAGAAAGCATGTCGCCTTCGGTCGAGGTGTAGTATCCTTTGACCGCGCCAATATACGCGTCTTGATCAAATTCGGCACCGCTTGCAGCCATGACTTCGTGCATTGGACGCACAGCGCCGCCAGCTGCCATCATCGTAGCTGTTCCGACTTCAAATACCATCAGGATATGTGGCTGTTCACCCGCTCGAAATGCTGCGATACCAGAGTTCAAGGTCTCGGAATAGTTGCCTTTGTGGCTTTGCACGACAACGTAGTCGCTTTGGCTGGCGTTGAAGTCTTCAACTTGCGCCGCGACGAGCTCGCCAAGGCGACCTGTAAACGCATGCCAGAATTGGACTTCGGTTTGCGCAGATGCCGCAATTGGCGTCAGCAACGTGGATACGGCAAGTGCGCCGATCAGTGACTTTTTCATAGTTCCTCCCAGTGCACCGTTCTGGTGCGTTGTCGTGTGATACCATTGGGGCAGCGCCCGCATCGGTAGTCAGACACGAAAACGATACAGTCCCAAATGCACATTGCAAGGTCTCTGGATAAACCCTTATTTGAGTCGCGGGAATTTTATTCCGAGCTTGGACCCTTTTTGTCGGAGACATCGCTTAGCTCGTTGCCATAGCCGTCACTATGGTGTGCGGCGTATAAAAACCGCCACAATTGTTAGAAAATTGACGCGATGAACAAATACTTGTCCACTAAGGAATGCCCCTGAAAAGCAGTCACTCTTTGGAGTCGCAACATTGGTAGAAGTGGGCTCTTCACCGCCATTAGACCGGTCGCAGCATGTTCACTTGTTGGGTCGTTATGCAACCGGCAGAGACGGCCCTTAGCGGACGTTCATGGAAAGTGCAG
>CAZWSE010000018.1:0-7609 GCA_964636575.1 uncultured Sulfitobacter sp.
CCCGATCCCGTTGACCCAATCCATCTGCGTGACTATCTAAAGTGCTCACGCCGTTAGAGGGGCAGCGCGCATGGCGGATTGGGCCGATTTGGAACACGAGCTGGCCCTTTGGGACACAGCTGGTCTGACCCCGACACTATGGTGGCGCGATGATGATGCCTATGCCGCGACGCCTGAATTGGAACCGCTGCTGGACCTGTCCGAAAAACACGGTGTTCCCGCGCACTTGGCGGTTATTCCTGATCTTTATCAATCCAATCTGACCGACCGTTTGACGCGTTGTTCCTATATCAAGCTGCTGCAACACGGGTTTGCCCACATCAATCATGAACCCAAGGGTGCAGGAGCGTCCGAATTTGGCGGCAGTCGGTCTTTGGCTTTGAAGCGCGCTGATCTGGAAGCGGGGTGGCGCGCTTTGACCGCGCTTGATTTGCCCGGCCTTTTGCCTGTCTTTGTTCCGCCTTGGAACCGTGTCTGCGATGAGACTTTGGCCCTTTTGCCCGCCTTGGGCTACCGCGCCGTGTCGGCCTATGCTGGCCCCACGTCTAGCCTGCCTGTTGACGGGTTGATCCATGCCAATGGCCATGTTGATCCGATCCGCTGGAAGCATGGGAAGGCGTTTCGGGGCGTTGAAAAAACGCTCGATCTGTTTGTTGCGCATCTGAAAGGGCGGCGGGAAGGCCGTTTGCCTGCTGCAATCCCGACCTGTTTCTTGACCCATCACAAGGACATGGGAGCTGAACTTTGGGCGTTTGTGGATGATCTGTTGGGCCGCTTGGCGCGACAGGGGCACGCGAAATGGATTGACCTGTCGACGCTGATTGAACCGAAAGGCAGGTCTGATGCTTGAGATTGCCTATGCCCCCCCGTCCGACCGGCAAGCCGTTGCGGATTTTATGCACGCCGCGTTTCCCCGCGCCAAATGGCCGATGGCGGGATGGCAGGCGATCACCTCTGGCCGGTGGGGTGCTGCGGGTGATCCATTTGCAATCACTGTCCGAGATCAGGGGGCTTTGGTGGGCGTTTTGGGATTGATAACCGCCACCCGACCGACCCGTGGTGGTATGGTCAAGACGATGAACATGACGTCTTGGTATGTGTCCAAGTCCCATCGCGGGCAGGGGGTTGGCTCAAAGATGTTGGCGCTTGTGACAGCCGACCCTGCGGTGACGGTCACCAACTTTTCCAGCGCCCGTGCTGCTGTCCCTGTTGTGGAACGCGCTGGGTTTTCGGTGCTGGATGACAAGAGGTTGGTCTGGCGTCATGGTGGTGGCTCCGTTTTGCCTGTGCATCATGAGCCTTTGGCGCTGGGCGATGCTTTGCCCGCCCATGAGGTGCGTATTCTGGCCGATCATGCGGGCCTTGATTTGAAATCCGTTGTTGTTGAGACCCCTGACGGGTTTTGCCTGCTGATCTTGTCGGTCAAACAAAAGCATGATGCCTATGTGACCCATGAAGTGATCTATGTGGGTGATCCTGTGCTGTTCGCCCGATATGCCCGAGAGATCGCTGATAGCCTGTTGCCGCGCGATGCTGCCGTTTTGTCTGTGGACCGTCGTTTTGTAGGCGCTGAGGCTGTGCCGGATGCGGTTGAGGACATTCCTGTGCCACGTCTTTACACCGCCGGAGCCGTGCCGCCTGTGGATGTCGATGTGCTCTATTCCGAGATCGTGTTGCTGGGCATGAAGCTGTATTAGCGCTCTTCGTGTTGACACTTGCCCTTTGGCGCTTGAGAACGGCTTTCAAACATCTGGACGGGGGAAATTGTCGATGAACATGCTGAAAATCGTTGCTGTGCCGATGCACCCTGAGGGCCGCAAGTTTGTGGCCATCTTTGCGGCTGTGTCCATCGTGCTGAGCTTTATCTGGACCCCGCTGTTTTGGTTAGGTGTCGGTGCAACCGTTTGGTGTTACTACTTTTTCCGCGACCCTGTGCGGTCGGTTCCTCAAGATGACAGTTTGATCCTGTCCCCTGCGGATGGTGTTGTGTCTTTGATCCAGACCCTTGTTCCGCCCCCTGAGTTGCAGTTGGGCGATACCCCTGTTGTCCGTGTGTCTGTCTTTATGAATGTCTTTAACTGCCACGTGAACCGTGCCCCGATGGCCGGTCAGATCACCCAGATCACCTATCACGAGGGTAAGTTTTTGAATGCCTCTTTGGATAAGGCGTCAGAGCATAACGAGCGCAATTCTTTGACCATTGTATCGCCCAAAGGTCATCAGATCGGTGTTGTCCAGATTGCTGGTTTGGTCGCCCGCCGGATCGTTTGTTTTACCTCAGAAGGTCGTCAGATTGAGGCCGGTCACCGCTTTGGTTTGATCCGCTTTGGCAGCCGTTTGGATGTGTATCTGCCCAAAGGTGTGCAGCCGAAGGTCGCTGTTGGGACGACGGCTGTGGCCGGTGAAACTGTGCTGGCTGATCTGCTCGACAGTGCTGAGGCGACGAAGGCGTTGCAGGTCTAAACGCCAGATCCGCCCACTGTCAGCCCATCGATCCGCAGCGTCGGTTGGCCGACCCCCACTGGCACCCATTGCCCTTGTTTGCCGCAGTTCCCCATGCCCGGGTCAAGCGCCATGTCGTTGCCGATGGCGCGGATGTGTTTGAGCGCGGTTGCGCCGTCTCCGATGAGTGTTGCGCCTTTGACGGGCGCGCCGACTTTGCCGTTTTGCACGCGGTAGGCCTCGGTACAGGAGAACACGAATTTGCCGTTGGTGATATCGACCTGTCCGCCGCCGAAGCCGACCGCGTAAATCCCATCCTTCAGGTCGGCCACGATGTCTGCGGGTGCTGCATCCCCGCCGAGCATATAGGTGTTGGTCATGCGCGGCATGGGCGCGTGCGCGTAGCTTTGGCGGCGTCCGTTGCCGGTGGGCGCGACCCCCATGAGCCGCGCGTTCTGGCGGTCTTGCATGTAGCCGACAAGGGTTCCGTCCTCGATCAACACGTTGCGGGCAGAGGGCGTGCCTTCGTCATCGATTGAGATGCTGCCGCGCCGGTCGGGGATGGTGCCGTCATCGAGCACGGTCACGCCCTTGGCCGCGATCTGCTGACCCATAAGCCCTGCAAACGCACTGGACCCTTTGCGGTTGAAATCGCCCTCAAGCCCGTGGCCGATGGCCTCGTGCAGCAAAATGCCGGGCCAGCCGGAGCCAAGCACGACAGGCATCACACCCGCAGGGGCAGGGACAGCGTCAAGGTTCACGACAGCCACGCGCAAGGCCTCACGGGCTTTGGATTGCCAGTCGGCGGGATCAAGCAGGCCGTCAAGGCCGACACGTCCGCCTCCGCCAGAGGTTCCGCTTTCACGGCGGCCGTCTTGTTCGACGATCACCGAGACATTGACGCGGGTCATGGGGCGCACATCGCGGACGGACAGACCATCGGGGCGCAAAATCTCGATCTCTTGCAGGCCAGCGGCGATCACAGCGGAGACCTGCACCACGCGTTTGTCCAAATCACGGGCAAAGGCATCTATTTCGCGCAAAGTTTCGACTTTTACAGGAAAGGTATGGCCGTTGATCGGGTCTTCGTCGGTGTAGAGTTTGGTGTTGGTGTGTTGGGGGGCTTCGGCCAGTGTCCCGCCGCCTTCGGCCACGGCGAGACGGGCGGTCGCCGACGCACGGGTCAGGGCAGGAGCGCTGATTTCGGTCGAATGGGCGTAGCCTGCGACTTCACCACGCACAGCACGCAACCCGAAACCTTCGGACGCATCGTAACTGGCGGTTTTAAGGCGGCCATCGTCGAAGGCCAGAACCTCGGACCGGCTGCGTTCCAAAAACAGCTCTCCGTCGTCGGCACCTGCGGTGGCGGCGCGCAGAATCCCAAGCGCTTCGTCGCGGTCTAGAAGGGTCTCAAACGGGCGGAATGTGTCGGAAGGCATGGATTTGACCCCTCAGGCTGGTCAGAAATTTCACAAAAGCGTCCGTTTGACGCAATCGGATGGCTTTATCTGTTGTTCAGAATATGTTTCTAAGCTGCAAGAATACAACCAAGGACCGCAGGTTGAGCTTTGGCGGTCTTTGGTGAGCCAATTGTCTAACGAAAAGTCAGGGACACCCGAATGAAAAATCTCTTTACGGTATCGGGCCTTTTGGCCGGTCTGTCTGCACTGCCAGCCTTGGCGCAAGAGCAGCTGCCGATCATCGGCGCACCAGTGGACCGCGAAATGGGCTTTCAGCCTGCTGCGACACCGCTGGCGGAGAATATCCAATGGCTTGATGGGATGCTGTTGATCGTCATCACGATTATCACGCTGTTTGTGACCGGTTTGCTGATCTACGCGATTTTGCGGTTCAACCGCAAAGCCAACCCTGTTCCGGGCACGTTCACCCACAACACTGGGATCGAGATCGCTTGGACTGTTATTCCGATTGTGGTTCTGGTCTTTATTGGGGCCTTTTCCTTGCCTGTTCTGTTCCAAGATCAGGAAATCCCCGAAGCTGACGTGACCATCAAAGTCACCGGATACCAGTGGTACTGGGAGTACGAGTACATTGATGATGGCTTCGACTTCCCCAGCTATATGATCGACGCTAACTACGAAATCGACGATGAAGCCGCTGGTTGGGGTGACGATCAGCCCATGGACACTGAGCAAGTATTGAACGACACAGCCATCGCGAAGCTGGAGTACTTTGGCTATAGCGCCGATGAGTTCTTGCTGGCCACTGACACGGCCGTTGTTGTGCCTGTTGGCAAAACCGTTGTTATGCAAGTGACCGGCGCTGACGTGATCCATTCCTGGACCATTCCTGCCTTTGGCGTAAAGCAAGATGGCGTTCCTGGTCGTTTGGCAGAGTTGTGGTTTGAGGCTGACAAAGAGGGCATTTACTTTGGCCAGTGTTCCGAGCTGTGCGGCAAATCCCATGCCTACATGCCGATCACTGTGCAGGTTGTCAGCCAAGCCACTTATGATGCTTGGATCGCCCAAGTGTCCGAGACCGGCGATTACATAGACGTCCGTAAGCTGATGACCAACTAATCCCGTCGGGGCGGGTTTGATATCCGCCCTGATCCGCATTTTCGTGCAAAAGGACGAGCCATGAGCGACGCCAGTTTTGACAGCGCAATCCCACAAGCCCAGCCTTACGAGGCTGGCTTTGGCGATTATTTTGCCTTGCTCAAGCCGCGCGTTATGCAGCTTGTCGTCTTTACCGCCCTTGTTGGCATGTTGGCGGCGCCTACTGGTGTGCATCCGATGATCGGTTTTGCCTCGATCCTGTTTATTGCCATCGGGGCAGGGGCATCGGGTGCGCTGAACATGTGGTGGGATGCCGACATTGACGCCGTGATGAAACGCACCGCCAAACGTCCTGTCCCTGCGGGTAAGGTTGAGGCGGGCGAGGCGCTTGCGCTGGGCCTTGGTCTGTCTGGTTTGTCTGTTGTGATGCTGGGTTTGGCTGCCAATCTGTTGGCTGGTTTCATGCTGGCCTTTACCATCTTTTTCTATGCTGTGGTTTATTCCATGTGGTTGAAGCGTTCGACCCCGCAGAACATCGTCATCGGTGGCGCGGCTGGTGCTTTCCCCCCTGTCATTGGATGGATTGTCGCCACCGGTTCCATGTCCCTTGAGCCGTGGTTGATGTTTGCCCTGATCTTCATGTGGACCCCGCCCCATTTCTGGGCCTTGGCCCTGTTTATGCGCAAGGATTATGACAACGCCGGTGTCCCGATGCTGACTGTTACCCACGGTCGCAAAGTCACCCGCAATCATATTCTGGCTTATACAGTCCTGTTGTTTGTTTTGGCCGTTGGCACGGCGTTCACGTCGATTGGTGGTCCGATTTATTTGGTTGCTGCTGTCGTGTTGAACGTGCTGTTCCTGAAAGGTGCTTATGACATTTGGCAGCGTGACGAGGACGACAGCGAGGCTGATAACTTCGCCGTTGAGCGTAAGTTTTTCCGCCTGTCCCTGTGGTATTTGTTCCTGCACTTCGGTGCCATTCTGGTTGAGGCCTTTAGCCCGCTGACCTTCGGAGGCATCGCATGAGCCTGTCCAAGCAGCATGAAATCCACACCCGTCGCGGTGGCCGGAATCTGGGCGTTGGTTTGGCGTTGGCCGCCTTTATCGCGATTATCTTTGGCCTGACCTTTGCCAAGGTGCAGCAGGATGGCTTCACTGTCCCTGCCGCCCCCAATGAGGTGCAGGGCTGATGGCGATGACCGGACCACAAAAGACAGTTGCGCAGACGGTCACATTGGTCGTGTTTATGGGCGCACTGGCCTGGGCTTCGGTTCCTTTGTACGATTGGTTCTGCCGTGTCACCGGCTTTGGTGGCACCACTGGCGTGGCTGAAGTCGCACCCGATGATATCCTCGATCAGACCATCAAGATCCGCTTTGACGGGTCCTTGTCGCGTGAGATGGCGTGGGAGTTCAAACCCGTGGTCCGCGAGATGGAAGTCCGCATAGGTGAGACCGGTCTGGCCTTCTATGAGGCCTATAACCCCACAGACCGTCCCATCGCAGGGTCAGCCAGTTATAACGTCTACCCTTACCAAGCGGGCGGCTTTTTCACCAAGATCGACTGCTTCTGTTTTGAGGAGCAGGTCCTGCAACCCGGCGAGAGGGTCGAGATGCCTGTGACCTTCTACGTTGATCCTGAAATCGTCGATGACCGTGATGGACAGTACATCCACACGATCACGCTGTCCTATACTTTCTACGAGATCGAGATGCCCGAAGACACAGCCGCGCTTGATCCCGCCGCTCCGTCAGATACAAATACCAACTAAGCCCAAAGCAAGGGAACGCCCAAATGGCCCACGAAAAGAACCACGATTATCACATTCTGAACCCCTCTAGCTGGCCGTTGATCGGTGCCATTGCGGCCTTTGTCATGCTGTTTGGGGGCGTCCTTTGGATGCACGACAGTGGCCCTTACATGTTCCTGATTGGCTTTGCCGCCGTTCTCTACACAATGTTCGGCTGGTGGCGCGAAGTCGTTATCGAAAGCCATATCGGCGATCACACACCGGTCGTACAAATCGGCCTGCGGTACGGGTTTATCCTGTTCATCATGTCCGAGGTCATGTTCTTCGCGGCTTGGTTCTGGTCGTTCTTCAAACACGCGATCTACCCCATGGAAGACTACGTGGGCACGGATTACACCGCCCCCTTCGTCTATCCGGTTGACGCCTTCCACCTGCCACTGATCAACACGCTGATCCTGCTGCTGTCTGGCTGCGCGGTCACATGGGCGCACCACGCGCTGGTTCATGAAAACAACCGCAAGGACCTGATCTGGGGCCTGGCCATCGGCATCATCCTCGGCATCGCATTCACGGGCCTGCAAGCCTACGAATACGCGCATCTGTTGCACGAAGGTTGGGAATTCGGCGGCGATGAGTTCTATTCGAACTTCTTCATGGCCACAGGCTTCCACGGCTTCCACGTTATCATCGGGACCATCTTTCTGACGGTCTGCCTGTTCCGCGCGATGAAAGGCCACTTTACCCCTGAACAGCACGTCGGCTTTGAGGCCGCGGCTTGGTACTGGCACTTCGTTGATGTGGTCTGGCTGTTCCTGTTCTTCGCGGTCTATGTCTGGGGCGTTCCTGGCCCGGCCTAAGCCTGCAAAGACTGATCTGATTTGATCTGGCCCGAACC
>CAZWSE010000018.1:7709-12685 GCA_964636575.1 uncultured Sulfitobacter sp.
TTGCCTTGAGGCTCCACAGCGCTTTCCCTGATGGGAACAGGTTAAGAAAGGTTCAGTTATGACACCTCGAAAGCTCTACCTTGGCCCATTAACCGACAGCCGCAGATGGGACCATATCACCATTCGGCCCGATGACGTGATCGTCGCGACCCCGCCAAAGAACGGCACCACATGGATGCAAACGATCATTGCTTTGCTGATATCCGGCGATCCTGATGTGCAAACGGAACTGGCTGAGAAAATGCCTTGGGTGGATATTCGGGTCCGCGAGATTGCGCAGGTTGCTGAACGGATTGAGGCGATGCCGCATCGGCGCTGTCTCAAAAGCCATACGCCTTTGGACGGTCTGCCGCTGGACGATCATGCCCAATACATTTGTGTGTTTCGCCATCCCTTGGATGCGCATTTTTCCTACCGCCAGCATCTGCGAAATATCCCGATGGCCTATCTGGCCAGTTGGTTTCCAGAGGATGATCCCGACGGGGTGACCTTTCGCCGTTTTCTGGATGGCGGGGCAGAGGGGTTTGACACAGATGCCATGCCGCTGGCCCATATCCTGCGCCATTATGAGGCTGCGCGCGCCCATGCGGATCGCCCGAATGTGACGCTGTTTCACTATGCCGATATGACGCGGGATTTGGCGGGTACCTTTGACAGGGTGGCGGGCCTGTTGGGCATTTCGCACTCTGCGGCTGTGATGGAGCACCTGATCGAGGCTGCGACCTTCGGGAATATGAAGGCCAATGCGTCGCGCTTTGCCCCCGGCGGCGGCAAGGGGTTCATGAAGTCGGATTCTGACTTTTTCCACAGCGGCACAAGCGGCAAATGGCACGGGCAATTGTCCGACGATGAACTGGCGGCTTATGACGCGATCATGGAAGACCGACTGACGCCCGAAGATCGCGCTTGGTTGGAACATGGGGCAACGGGCGCCGCTTAGGGCCGACGCCTTTGCCAGTCTGCGACAGCGGCTGGTCGCAACGGGTATATTCACCCTTGATCCCTTGGCCTAATTCTTTGAGAACGCCCCTGTTACTATGCAAAGGCTTATCGCTGCCATGTCCCGTTTTCTGTTTTCCTTGACCATCGGTCTGATTGGCTTTGCCATTCTGATCGGGCTTGGCGTTTGGCAGGTGCAGCGGCTGGCGTGGAAAGAGGGTATTCTGGCCGAGATTGATACCAAGCTGCTGGCTGCCCCCGTCGTTCTACCTGTGACCGTGGACCCGATTGCTGACAAGTACCTGCCGGTTGAGGTGGGTGGCGACTTCACCGGCGAGGAAATCCATGTTTTGGTCTCTCAGAAAGATGTGGGCGCTGGGTACCGTGTGATTGCTGTGCTGGAGACAACTGACCAGCGCCGCATCATGGTGGATCGCGGGTTTGTGCCCACCACTGCCAAGGATCAGGACCGTGCCGCACAGGCCCGCAAAGTTGTCGGCAACTTGCATTGGCCCGATGAGATTGACAGCTATACGCCCGCCCCTGATCTGCCAAAGAACATCTGGTTTGCCCGTGATGTCCCAGCAATGGCCGAGGCTTTGGCGTCCGATCCTGTGCTGGTGGTTGCCCGCGTCACGTCCCAAACAACCCCTGCCGTCGCCCCGCTGCCCATCGACACAAGCGCCATACCCAACAACCATCTGCAATATGCGATCACTTGGTTCTCGCTTGCTGCGATCTGGGCGGCTATGACAGGGTACTTCATCTGGCGCACCCGCGCCGCAACCCGTCGGAGTTGATACGTTGCACTATATCTCGACCCGTGGCACCGCGCCCAAACTGACCTTTGAAGAGGCGATGCTGACCGGCCTTGCCCGCGATGGTGGCTTGTATGTGCCAGAGTTTATCCCAACCTTCAGTCGCGCTGATATCGCGGCCTTGTCTGGTGTTACTTACGAGGAAGCCGCGTTTCGCGTGATGAAGCCCTTTATTGGCGACACCTTCACCGATGCCGAGTTTCAAGACATTATTGCCCGCGCCTATGCCGGTTTCGGTCATGCCGCCCGTGCCCCTTTGGTTCAACTGAACGAAGGCCACTATCTGCTTGAGCTGTTCCATGGCCCCACCTTGGCCTTCAAAGACTTTGCTATGCAGTTGATCGGTCAGATGTTTGATTTTGCCCTCAAACGCAGTGGCCAGCGCGTGACCATTGTGGGGGCGACCTCAGGCGATACCGGCTCTGCCGCGATTGAGGCGTTCCGCGGTCTTGATGCTGTTGATGTGTTTATTCTGTATCCTCATGGCCGTGTGTCCGAGGTCCAGCGCCGTCAGATGACCACGCCCTCTGAGCCGAATGTGCATGCCTTGGCTGTCGATGGTGATTTCGATGATTGCCAAGCTGCCGTCAAAGATATGTTCAACGATTTTGAATTCCGCGATGCTATTCGTCTGGCTGGTGTGAACAGCATCAACTGGGCCCGTGTTCTGGCGCAGGTGGTCTATTACTTTACCTCTGCCGTGTCTCTGGGTGCCCCGCATCGCACCGTTGATTTCACCGTGCCGACCGGCAACTTCGGGGATATCTTTGCTGGCTATATCGCCAAGAAGATGGGGTTGCCTATTGGCAAACTGGTCGTCGCCACCAATCAGAATGACATTCTGCACCGTTGTCTGTCGGGGCAGGGGTATCACAAGGGTGAAATGCTGCCCTCGATCAGTCCGTCAATGGATATTCAAGTGTCCTCCAACTTCGAGCGTGCCTTGTTTGATGCCTACGGTCGTGATGGTGCCGCTGTGGTTCAACTGATGGACGAGCTGAAAACCCAAGGTGGCTTTAACGTCAGCCAAGGGGCCATGCAGATGTTGCAGGAGACCTTTGCGTCGGGCCGTGCGTCGGAGGCTGAAACCAGCGCCACGATCACAAGCGCGCTGAAGGATATGGGTGAGCTTTTGTGCCCCCATTCCGCGATTGGTGTGAAGGTGGCCGAGGAACACCGCGATGGGGCGACCCCTATGGTAACGCTCGCCACGGCGCATCCTGCCAAGTTCCCTGATGCGGTCAACAAAGCGTCAGATGTGCATCCGCCTCTTCCCCCGCGTATGGCTGATCTTTATGACCGGCCCGAGCGGGTGACACGGATCGCCAATGATCTGACCGCCCTGCAAGACCACATCAAAGGACAGATCAAAGCGTGAGCGTTCAAACACATACTCTGCCCAATGGCTTTCGCGTTGTGACCGAGCATATGCCGGGGCTGTTGTCGGCCTCTATCGGGGTTTGGGTCAACGCAGGTGCCCGCCACGAGGCGCCCGAGCAGAACGGCATCGCCCATTTTCTTGAGCACATGGCTTTCAAAGGCACCACCAAGCGGTCTTCATTACAGATCGCTGAGGCCATTGAGGACGTGGGCGGGTATATCAACGCCTATACCAGCCGCGAGGTGACGGCTTATTACGCCCGTGTTTTGCAAAACGACGTGCCGCTGGCTTTGGATGTGATTGCCGATATTCTGATGAACCCGCTGTTCGAAGACCATGAGATCGAGGTCGAGCGGGGTGTGATTTTGCAAGAGATCGGGCAGGCTTTGGACACGCCCGACGATGTCATTTTCGATTGGTTGCAAGAACAGGCTTATCCTGATCAGCCTTTGGGAAAGACGATCCTTGGACCCTCCGAGCGGGTCAGTGCCTTTTCGCGCGATGATCTGAAGAGCTTTGTCGGGCAGAACTATGGCCCCGGTCAGATGATCCTGTCTGCCGCGGGCGCTGTGGATCACGATGCCATCGTGCGCATGGCCGAGGACTTGTTCGGGCATATGCCGCCACTCGTTGAAACGCCTGCGGGCGCGGCTGTGTTCCAAGGCGGTGAGACCCGTCAGGAAAAGCCGTTGGAACAGGCGCACTTTGCGCTCGCCTTTGAAAGCCCCGGCTATAAGGATGATGCGATTTACACGGCGCAAATCTATGCCTCTGCTTTGGGGGGCGGCATGTCGAGCCGGTTGTTTCAGGAAATCCGTGAACATCGTGGCCTGTGCTATACGATCTTTGCCCAAGCCGGTGCCTATGCAGACACTGGCATGATGACGGTCTATGCGGGCACCTCTGCCGGACAGGTGTCCGAACTGGCGGGGATCACCGTGGACGAGATGAAGCGCGCAGCAGATGATATGACCGCCGCCGAGGTAGCACGCGCACGTGCGCAGATGAAGGCAGGGCTGTTGATGGGGTTGGAAAGCCCGTCCAACCGCGCCGAACGTCTGGCGCGTATTTTGCAAATCTGGGATCGCGTGCCCGGCCTTGATGAAACGATCGAACGCATTGATGCGGTGACCACAGGCGATGTGTGCGATTTTGCCGGCACGCTGTCTACGTCTGCCCCGATGGCGATGGCGCTATATGGACCGGTGGAACAAGCCCCGACCCTTGAGCAGTTGCAAGGCAGGCGCGCTGCCTAATGTTGCTAAGCCGCCGAAAGCTGAAGATAGAGACGGACCGCCTGACGCTGCGCACCCCCGTCCATTCCGACTTTCGCCCTTGGACGAGCCTGCGCCGCGAAAGCGAAGACTATCTACGGGTTTGGGAACCTGCCTGGGCGCATGACCACCTGTCGCGCAAAGCCTTTACCAACCGCGTGTATTGGGCGCAGCGCAGTGTTGGCAACGGCACGGCCTTGCCCTTGTTTCTTGTGCGTCGCGAAGACGACGCGCTGATCGGGGCGATCACGCTGGACAATATCCGCCGCGGTCCTGCGCAATGCGGCACGCTTGGGTATTGGACCGGCGAGCAATTCGCGCGACATGGCTATATGCAAGAGGCCATCAAATCGGTGGTGCATTATGCCTTCACCCATCTTGATCTGTCACGGATTGAGGCCGCCTGTTTGCCTGAGAACAAGGCGTCGCGTGGGTTGTTGGAAAAAAGCCAGTTCAAGTATGAAGGTGTGGCCCAGTCATACTTGCAGATCGACGGACGCTGGCGAACGCATGTGCTTTATGCGGCTTTGCGTTCTGATCGGCGGGGGAAGACGGACGCGGGGT
>CAZWSE010000018.1:12785-40852 GCA_964636575.1 uncultured Sulfitobacter sp.
ACCCATCCCCAAACACGAAAACGCCCCGGATCTGAGGGGATCCGAGACGTTTCGCCGAGGGGAAAATGGAAGGGTCGTGAGTGGTGTTAGCGGTGGAAAAAGTCAACTGAGTTGCGCCGCTCAAGCTGACGCTCGGACAGTGTTTTGCGCGCGCCTGCCTTGTGGTTGAAGCTGCGTTTTTGACCGAAAAGCTTGAACTGGACGCCTTGCCTGCTGGCCCGTGCGCGCTTGGTGGTTGTGACCGTTGGCGTGCGTTCGTCATAGCTGAACTGCGTTCCGCCTTGCAGCACGATGCCGTTGTTGCCGCCCTTCACGTGCCCTTCGAGCCCGCGGGCTTCTGCCGCCAGAGGTGCCAATGCAACCACCCCAACAAGGGTCAAGGCTGCGATGTCGGAAAGTGTCGATTTGATAGAGAGTGTCATGTTTGTCGTCCTTTCGAGGGTTGCCCTGCGCTGTGCAGGTTTTCTGTTGCGTTGACTAAGAATTGGGGCAGGGCAGGGTAACTTGCAAAGCAAGTGGCCGTGTCCTCACTGTAACAACACTCGTTTGTGCAAATTATGTAACAAATGGTTCCTAAGTTTAGACGGGCTTTGTGCACCTCCACTGCGGGGGGGATTGAACGACAGGCCGACTGCGCTATCCTGAGACTAGGGAGGGCGTTTCATGCTCAAAACCTTATCTGCACTCTGTCTGGGCCTGATGGCGGGCTTTGCAGCCCCTGCCGCCGCCCAATCCCAAAAACCGAGCCAGTGCTTTGCGATCGCCGATGCCAACCCCGGTTTCAAATACCTGCACTATGCGTCCTTCGCCGCCCCCCTTGAGGATTTCAGTGTTCGCATTCACTACATTGCCCATGCGTCTTTTCTGATCCGCAGCGCTGGCGGGCTGAACATGGTCACCGATTTCACCGGCTTCATCGGCAACACCAAGATGATCCCCGATGTGGTCACCATGAACCACGCCCATGAGACCCATTGGACCGCCAACCCTGATCCCGCCATCCCTCATGTTCTGCCCGGTTGGGGCAAGTTTGGCGAAGGGGTGTCCCATTATCTTGATCTCGATGAGGTCCTGATCCGCAATGTGAACACCGACATCCGCAGCCAGTTCAGCGGGGTCGAGGACAACGGCAATTCGATCTTTATCTTTGAGGTCGCGGGGCTGTGCATCGGCCACTTGGGCCATTTGCATCACGAACCAACGGAGCGCGATTATGCTGAACTCGGGCGGCTTGATGTGGTGATGGTCCCTGTCGATGGCGGGATGACCGTTGATCTGCCCACGATGATGAAGGTGACGGAACGGTTGAAATCCAGCGTTGTCATCCCGATGCACTGGTTCGGGGATTATACGTTGCAACTGTTCCTCGACGGGATGTCCCAACAATTTGCCATCCAGCGCCCCCGCGGCCCAAGCATTGACCTGTCACTGCGCACCTTGCCGACACGTCCCACGATCATTGTTCTGGATCCTGACTGGCTCCGCGATGAGTAACCATTGCATGCGCGCACTGGCTGGTGTTTGTACGCCTGCATGACAGTGAACCCCGCGACCCCAGAATTCGAAGCCAGCCTGCGCGCCCAACTGCCTGACGGCACGATCCGCAGTACGCAGGCCCGTCACCTTGAAGAACCCCGTGGCCGCTATGCTGGGCAGGCAGGGCTTTTGGTTGTGCCGCACTCCACCGATGAGGTTGCTACAGTCGTGCGCGCAGCCAGTGACGCCAGTGTCGGGATGGTACCCTATGGCGGCGGCACGGGGCTTGTTGGAGGGCAAGTCGCGCCCGATGGGCCGCGCCCTGTTATTCTATCGCTTGAACGCATGACCAAGATCCGCGCCGTCTATCCCGATGAGAACGTATTGGTCGCCGAGGCTGGTGCGATTTTGCAAGACATTCAAACTGCGGCCACGGATGTTGACCGGTTGTTTCCTTTGTCGTTGGCGGCCCAAGGGTCGGCGCGTATCGGTGGCAATCTGGCGACCAATGCAGGCGGAGTGAACGTGCTACGTTATGGCAATGCCCGTGATCTGTGTTTGGGGCTGGAGGCTGTTTTACCCGATGGCACCATTTGGAACGGGCTGAGCCGGCTGCGCAAGGACAACACAGGCTATGACCTGCGCAATCTGCTGATCGGGTCTGAAGGGACTTTGGGGGTCATCACAGCCGCGTCTTTGAAGCTGTCCCCGATCCCCGCGGGCACGGGCACGGCCATGATGGTCGTGGGATCGCCGCAAGATGCACTAACCTTGCTGTCGATGGCGCGCAGCCAAGTGGGGGAAGGGGTCAGCGCCTTTGAGTTGATCCATAAGCAGGGCTTTGACTTTCTGGCCCAAGTGATGCCCGAAGTGCGCCAACCCTTCGCAAAGGCGCCTGAATGGTGCGTTCTGATTGAGGTCGGGCTGGCGCAGGGGTTGGGTCCGGTAGATGCGCTGGAAACTCTCTTTGCAGAGGCTATGGACCAAGGGATCACAAGCGACGGCATCATCGCGCAATCGCAGGCCCAACGGGCGGATCTTTGGACGGTGCGCGAAACCATCCCCGAAGCCAATCGGCGGATCGGGTCGGTGTCATCGCATGATATCTCGGTACCTATCGGGGCAATTCCAGACTTCATCGCAACCGCAGGCGAAAAGCTCGCTCAACTCGGGGACCTGCGGATTAACTGTTTTGGCCATGTGGGCGACGGCAATCTGCACTACAATGTTTTTCCCGCAGCAGGAAAAACGCGGGCTGACTATGAAACCGAACGCCCGAAGGTCAAAGAGCTGGTCCATGATCTGGTGCATGCGCTCGACGGGTCGGTCAGTGCCGAACACGGGATCGGACGGCTTAAGGTCGACGATCTGGAACGCTACGGCGATCCGGCCAAGCTTGCCGCAATGCGGGCAATCAAAGCAGCACTCGACCCCAAAGGCATCATGAACCCCGGCGCAATCTTAAGGGCGCGTTAACCCTTCTTTGTTCAAAATAAATCCCCGCCGGAGGCTTCCAAGGGGTCCAGATGCGCGGGCGTTGCTATAGGCCCTCAAAGGCGCAAAGGGCGTGCACCTCCATGCCCATCTTTTCAAGACGGGCGCGGCCGCCAAGCTCTGGCAGATCAATCACAAAGGCACAGCTTACGATTTCGCCACCCAGACGTTCGATCAGTTTGATACCGGCCTCTGCGGTGCCACCTGTGGCCAGCAGGTCATCGACCACCAGTATTTTCTCGCCCGGTTGAATGGCGTCGTCATGGATTTCGACAATCGCTTCGCCGTATTCCAGAGTGTATTCCTCCGAAATCACCGCACCCGGCAGCTTGCCCTTTTTACGGACCGGCACGAACCCGACGCTGAGCTGGTGGGCAATCGCCCCGCCAAGGATGAACCCGCGCGCCTCAAGCCCCACGACTTTGTCAATCTCAAGCCCTGCATAGGGATGCAGCATTTGGTCCACCGCAATGCGAAACCCGCGCGGGTCCGCAAACAGCGTGGTCACATCGCGAAACATGATCCCTTCGTGCGGGAAGTCGACGATGGTTCGGATATAGTCTTTGACAGTCTTCATGTGGCTCTCCGCAATGTGCTGGTCAGGACGCCCATCGCAATCAGGGTGGCCCCGCCGCCCCGTGTGATCCAGCGCAACAAGGTTGGACGTGTGATTTGCCTGCGCATCGCGTTGGCTGCAAGTGCAAAGACCAAAGCGTTGATTGCGGCAATGCCCACGAAGGTTGCAATCAACAGGGCCGCCTGTGGCGCAAAAGCGTGGGCTGGGTCAATGAACTGCGGCACGAAGGCAATAAAGAAGGTGTTCGATTTCGGGTTCAGCGCTGTCACGGTTGTCAGATCCCGAAACACTTTGCCCGCTGTGGTCCCCGCTGGTTTTTCCAAAAGCCCAAGGCTTTGGTCGCCCTCAAATGTGCTTAGGATCATCTTGACCCCCAAATAAACCAGATAGACCGCCCCGATCCATTTGAGCACTGTAAAGGCCATGGCCGACGCCAGAAACAGCGCCCCAAGTCCGATCACCGACAGCGTCATCGCGATGAAATCCCCTGCCGCGACCCCCAATGCCGAGGCCACCGCGACCCGTCTGCCTTGGGTCAGCGCATAGCTCAGCACCATCAAAATCGTCGGTCCCGGCAAGATCAGCAGCGCCGTGGACGCCGCCGCAAAGGTCAACCAGAGGTCAAAGGGCATAGGTGCGTTTCCTGTAGTTACTGTGTCTCATAATGTCGTCTCACTGCCATCGCGTCTTGATCTTTGAGCCGTGTCACCGCGTTGCTGTGCTGGTCAAAAATCGAGCCCCCCTTGTAGTAGGGGTTATCGATGTCGGTCAAAAGGCCCAAAGACTGCACCATCTCTTCCAAGACCACCGACCGCAGCGCCGAGCGTTCAACCGAAGGGCTGATAATGATGACCCCACGGATCAATTCGTGTTCGCCGTTCCACCAGATGTGCACGTAGGCTGCATCCATCCAGTTTCCGTCCAGTCCGGGAATGCCGGTGCCGCTCAGCACTGCTTTTTCGGGCACATCCAGAAGCATCACTTGAATGGTTGGGATCCCGTCATCGCGGGTCAGCGTGATGTTCGCGTCCAGTCCGTTGATTTCCGCGATTGCCCCTTCGAACGCTTGTTCTGCCAAGGTGACCTTGGATTTCGGAAACCCCGCATCAATCCGTGTGATCCCGATGCGCAATGACTGCGCGACCTCATTCGGCCAGCGCACCAAAGGCATTTTGCAGTCCGCCCCTTGTGGCGCTGCACAGGCGACCATTTTGTAGAATGCCTCATCCGAGAGTTTGCCTTGGCTGCTTAGATAGTCTTGCTCTGCGACAGCGGGCAGAGCGAGTGTGCTGAGAAGACCCCCTACCAAAAGCCCAAAGCCGCGTATCACAGCAGACGGCCCATCACCGCATCTAGCTTTGCCATCACCGCAGGATCACGATTGTCGGGCTGGGTCAGCACGGCGAATTCAAGCGCGCGATCACATCCGTGCGGGCAGGGCGCGCGACCTTTCCCCAAAAGCTTGGGCAACCGTCGCACCAGATCGCGGCCTTTGTCGGCGTTGCCCATCAGCGTTTTGATGATCTCGGTCACGTCGACTTCGCCGTGATCGGGATGCCAGCTGTCATAGTCCGTGATCATCGCCACGGAGGCGTAGCAAAGCTCTGCCTCGCGGGCCAGTTTCGCTTCGGGCATGTTGGTCATTCCGATGACATCGCACCCCCATTGTTCGCGGTACATCTTGCTTTCTGCCAATGTGCTGAACTGCGGCCCTTCCATTGCCAGATAGGTGCCGCCTTTGTGGGTTGTGATCCCTGCGTCTTGTGCGGCCTCATGGCATGCATCGGTCAACCGTGGGCAGGTCGGGTGCGCCACGGACACATGCGCCACGCAGCCTGTCCCAAAGAAGGACTTTTCACGTGCAAACGTCCGGTCAATGAATTGATCTACAAGCACAAAGTCCCCTGGAGCCATGTCTTCGCGGAACGATCCGCACGCACTCACGCTGATGACGTCCGTCACGCCGACCCGTTTCAAGGCGTCAATGTTCGCACGATAGGGAACAGTCGTCGGTGAATGGACGTGCCCGCGTCCGTGGCGGGGCAGAAAGACCATCTCTACCCCGTCTAATGTCCCTGTCAAAAGCTGGTCAGACGGTGCCCCCCACGGGCTGTCCACAGTGGTCCATGTCGGGTTTTCCAACCCGTCGATGTCGTACAGCCCCGATCCGCCGATAATGCCGAGTTTTGTTTGGGTCATGGGGGCTCCTGCGGTTGTGTTTCGGCCCTCAACCTGACGGGGCTTGCCAGTGAAATCAACCGTTTCCAAGCCCAAAGCTAGACGGGGCTGAGATTCCCCTGTAGAGACCGCCCAAAATGCGTTCATGCGTGCTTTACAAAGGTGCGTTAGACAGTGCGCAACACCGAGCAGCCTCAAACCGTTAAGGACCGCCTCACATGAGAAAAGCCATTCTGGCCACCTTTGCCGACCGCCTTGTGATGCCCGATCTGGGTTGGATGCAGGACGAGACGTTGAACGCGGGGCGTATTCGCATTGAAATTCTGGCCGGTCTGACCGTTGCTTTGGCCCTTGTGCCCGAGGCTGTGGCCTTTGCGTTCGTGGCCGGTGTTGACCCGCTTGTTGGATTGTATGCGGCCTTTATCGTGGGCCTGATCACTGCGTTGATCGGTGGTCGCCCCGGTATGATTTCGGGTGCTACGGGCGCCTTGGCGGTTGTCATGGTTGCACTGGTTGCGCAGCACGGTGTTGAGTACCTGTTTGCCACCGTTGTTTTGATGGGCCTTTTGCAGATTTTCGCGGGCATTATGCAGTGGGGGAAGTTTATCCGGCTTGTCCCACATCCGGTGATGCTTGGCTTTGTAAACGGTCTTGCGATTGTTATTTTTCTGGCTCAAATGACCCAATTCAAGGTGCCGGGGTCGGTCGTCAATGACGGTCACGGGCTAAGCGGGGGCGAGTGGCTGACAGGCGCGCCCTTGTATCTGATGCTTGCGCTTGTGGCTTGCACCATGGCGATTATCTGGGTCATTCCGCGCATTACCAAGGTTGTGCCAGCCCCTTTGGCAGGGATTGGAATTGTCGCCGCTGTGGTGATTGGCTTTGGTTTGGACGTGCCGACGGTGGGCGATTTGGCGTCGATCGAAGGGGGCTTGCCGCCGCTGCATATCCCTATGGTGCCGCTAAATTGGGAAACCTTTGAGATCATTCTGCCCTATGCTGTCATTCTGGCTGCCATTGGTTTGATTGAAAGCCTACTGACCCTGAACCTTGTGGGTGAGATCACCAACAAGCGTGGCGGTGCAAGCCAAGAGTGTATTGCCCAAGGTGTGTCCAACACCGTTACCGGCTTTTTCGGTGGTATGGGCGGCTGCGCGATGATTGGTCAGTCGATGATCAACGTAAAATCTGGTGGCCGGACCCGTATCGCGGGTGTTGCTGCCGCCTTGTTCCTGTTGCTGTTTATTCTGGTCGGATCGAGCGTGATTGAACTGATCCCATTGGCCGCGCTTGTGGGCGTAATGTTTATGGTTGTCATCGGCACCTTCGCTTGGAATAGCCTGACCATTTTGCGCAAAGTGCCGTTGATTGATGCCTTCGTTATTCTGCTGGTGACTGTTGTTACTGTTATGGAAGATCTGGCTGTTGCGGTTGTGGTCGGTGTGATCGTGTCTGCCCTTGCCTACGCTTGGAACAATGCCCGCCGTATTCACGCGAAAATCTATGAGACGCCTGAAGGGGCCAAGGTCTATCAGGTTCAAGGTCCGCTGTTCTTCGGGTCCAGCGACGGGTTTACCGAACTTTTCAGCCCATCAAACGACCCCAGCCTTGTGATCGTTGACTTTGCTGACAGCCGCGTTGTGGATCAATCTGCCTTGCAGGCCATTGAGGCCGTTGCTTTGAAGTACGAAGGGCAGGGCAAGGAAATCCAGCTGCGGCACCTGAGCCGTGACTGTCACCAGTTGCTGTCAAAGGCCGGTCACTTGATGGTCGATAGTGATGATGATCCGGATTACGAGATCGCCGTGAACTATTCGGTTAAGACGGGTATTCTGGGCGGCCACTAAGCCTGTCTTTGCGGGCCTTAGCTAAGCGCCCGCAACACAAAGCCCGATGCGATCAGTGCGATCACCCCGCCTGCGATAATCTCGATCAGAGGGATGACTGTGGTGGTCAGCCGTGAACCTGACAGGCTTTCGATCATGCTGCCCCGTACCCCCACGGCCGCCAGTCCGACTGCGATTGTTACCGTTGCCGTTCCAAGTGCCATTGCAAAGGCCCCTGCGATGCCTGCAAGCGCGATGCCCATTTGCCATGTGATGATCAGCACAAAAAGCGCGCCTGTGCAGGGCCGCAAGGCGATGCCGCCGATCAGGATCAGGGCCTCGCGTAGGGTGTTTGTGTTTGAGGCTTGCTCAATCGTTGGCCCGTGGCTGTGCCCGCAGGTGTTGCAGGTGCCGTTTTCGTCATGATCATGGTCATGCGTGTGGTCGTGGTGATGATGGTGCGCATGGGCGTGGTTGTGAGTGTGGCTGGCGCTGGCCCGCAACCGTCGCAGTCCTCGCCAGACCAGCCAAAGGCCGATCAATCCGATGGCGGCATAGCTGAGAGGGGCCATATAGTTTTCTGTCACCCCCACCAGCGCTTCGCGGCCCAATTGAAAGATCCAGATGCCTGCATAGACCACCGCGATGGCTGTGACCGCTTGAGCAAGGCTTGAGGCCAGTGAGATCAGCGACAGCCGCAACCATGGCACCTGTCTGCCCAATCCGTAGCCACCGATCACGATTTTGCCGTGCCCCGGTCCGATGGCGTGAAAGAAGCCGTAGGAAAAGCAAAGGGTCAGCAACAGCCCGACAGCGCCTGCGTCGCCTGTCCTTATTCCGCGCAGGGTGCGCGCGATCTGGTTTTGGAAGGCGCGTTGTTCGCCTGCTGCCCATGCCGCCAGTTGATCGAAGGTGCCTGATTGCCACGCCCACAGGGCTGCGGCGGCCGCCACAAGGCAGATGACGCTTAGGACCCTGCGCATGTCACTTGCACGTCTGTCGCGAAGCGTGCGCCGATGTCTGGCAGCCCCATGTCTTCGGGGTCGGCTTGGGCTGGCACGGCTTGCAGTTTCAGCGCCAGATTTTCCATTTCTTCGGTCAGGTCGGGTTCAAACTTGGTGACTGTGCAATCTGTGCTGCCTTCGACCTCAAGCGCGAGGCTGACGTCATAGGCGGTATAGTAGGTGGGATCATAGGGTTTGAGCGACAGCAACCCGTCGATCTTGGGCGTGCCAGTCACATCGCGGGTGTGGAACGAAACGATCCGTCCGTCGCGCATGGTTGCATAGGCTTTTTTGGGTCCAGACAGTTTGAGCGGCATCCCGTCGAGCGTGGCGACCAGATCGCCGTTGAACCCGTCGACCCATTGCGCATCGAAGCCCGACAAAAATGCGGTTTCCGCATCCGTCAGCGCGCCGTCGCCATCGCTGTCGATCTTGTAGTCTTCTGCAATGAGCAGCGAATAGAGATCGTCATAGACCCACGTGACAGTGATCTGCGTGAGCCTGTTTTGATCGTCCAGAATGACCTTTATCCCTGTGTCAATGAACACATGGGGGTGCGTTTGCCCGATCAGGGGCAGTGCGGACAGCGCGATTGCAAGGGGCCATTTCATGAATGTCATTTAGGGGCTAATCCTGTGGGTTCAATCGTCGGGGCGTGTCAGCTCAAAGGCGTCGCGGATGTGGCTGTAGTCTCTGTAGCCCAATCGTGTCAGCGGCTGATAGGTGGTTACATCGAACTTTCCGTCCACAATGCAATCATCGCGCAGGTGAACGCCAATCACTTCTCCGAAGGTTGCGAAGTTGTTGTCGCCTTCGAGTTTCACCATTTGCGTCATTTTACATTCGAGTGCCGCGGGCGTTCCCGCAACCCGAGCGCAGTTGATGGTTTCACATTCTTCCGCCGTTAGCCCTGCATGGGCAAATTCATCGGTTTCTTTGGGCCATGTCCCAGAGCTGATATTCATTGCGTCGCGCATGGCGTATTCCACGACTGACACGCAGAACACGCCGGTGTCGCGAATATTGGACAGGGTGTCTTTGGTGTCGCCCCGATCTTCTTTGAACCCTGTCGATGTGAACATGACCTGCGGCGGAAAATAGGCCGCCCCGTTGAAGAACGAATAGGGTGCCAGATTGTTGTGCCCTTCGCTGTCGCGGGTGGATATCCATGCGATCGGGCGCGGTGTGACGATCGCGTTGAAGGGGTTGTGTGGCAGTCCGTGGCCGTCTTCGGGGCGGTAGAACATTTGTGGTGGCTCCTGTTGCTTGCAGCAGTGATAACGCTGAAGTAATCTGACCGCCACCACATCCCACGCTGGAGCCACTTCTTTTGTATTCAATCTCTGCCGAAATCTCTGGCGATTGGTGGGAAGTCGAGGCGCTGTTTGATCTGTGCTTTGCGCCGGGCCGAGAGGCTTTGTCATCGTACCGCCTGCGTGAGGATGTCCCGCCCGTGGCGGACCTGTGTCTGATTGCCCGCGATGCGGACGGGATTTTGGCTGGAGCTGTCCGGTTTTGGCCTGTCACCGTTGGGCGTGACGCGGCACTGCTGCTTGGCCCGATTGCGGTGCATCCCACCCGCCAGGGGGAGGGGTTGGCCCAAGGTCTGATCACGGATGCTTTGACCCGCGCTGTGGATGCGGGGTGGCACCGCGTTTTGCTGGTCGGGGATGCGCCCTATTATGGTCAGTTCGGGTTTTCCAAAGCAGAGGGCGTTATGTTTCCGCCGCCGACCAATCCTGATCGTGTTTTGGCCTGTGCGTTGACCGATGGCGCATGGGACGGTGTTGCGGGTCTTGTGTCAAAGGCTGCGGGTGCGCCGCATTGAATTTGCCCTTTGCGTGATTAAGTATTTTTAGAAAAATGAAGGAGGGGGAGGGCCGAGATGTCCAAGGATTTGACCCAAGTCGATCTTGAAGCGGAGTTGGAGCGTCTGGCCGAGCGGTACCGTGGTGCCAATGGCCCTGCCATACAGATTTTGAACCGGATCGCGGGCAGTGCGGAGACCCTTTTGGACCGTTTGCCCGAAGCGGTGCGCGGCCAGTTGGACAGCGCCACCCGTCAGGCTTTGGAGGTGTCCTTGAAGGCTGCAAGTTCCAGCCGCCAAACTGTCCCTGACCAATCCGACTGGATGAACCGCGTTATCAATACCTCGCTTGGGGCTGTTGGCGGCATCGGTGGGTTGCCCTCTGCCTTGGCTGAACTGCCGTTCACGACCACCATGTTGATGCGCATCATTGAGGGCATCGCCGTTGAATATGGCTTTGATCCGACCCATGAGAATGTTCAGTTTGATTGTTTGCAGGTCTTTGGCGCGGCAGGTCCCTTAGAACACGATGACGGTGCCGATTTGGGCTTTATCGCGGTACGCACTGGACTGCCCAGCATCATTGCCCGTGTCGCCCCAAGGTTGGGCGCTGTTTTGGGCCAAAAAGTTGCCGCCCAGTCTGTGCCTGTTTTGGGGGCCGTTGCGGGGGCTGCAACCAATTTCGCCTATACCAGTTACTATCAGGATATTGCCCATGTCCATTTCGGCCTGCGCAAGCTGGCGGTCGATGTGGGCAAGCCTGAGCAAGAGCTGGTTGAGATGTTGCGCGCCCGTATGTTGGCCCCGCCTGTATCTTGATTTTGGATTAGCGTCTGTCTTGTCCGACGCTGACCCGCGCGATGCTAGTGGCCTTCAGGATCGCATAGACCTTTTGCCCCTGTTGTAGCCCTAGGTCTTGCACAGCGTTTTGCGTGATCCGTGCCAGCAAGTGGTCCGTGCCTGCCATCAGCCCCACCGCGGCCCCCGGTCCATCGCCCATTTTGATGTCTGTGATGGTCGCGGGCAGAATGTTGCGCGCCGACAGCCCTTTGGGTTTTGTTTTGGACAGGATCACGTCTTGCGCACGGACCCTGAGCCTGAGCTGTGTGCCAAGGGCCGCGTCGATTTTTGGCAGCGTCAATTGCCCCGCGCTGATGCTAAGCGTGCTCAGCCCGTCGTCGCGCTGCGCCTCTAGTTTGGCGAGCACAACTGCCCCTGCGTCTTGGACCCCGAACAGTTGGATGTGTGCCGGATCGGACAGCACATCAAAGATTGGTCCTTGCGCTTTTACCGCCCCGTTTTGCAGTACCACGATGTCATCGGCCAGCCGCGCAATCTCATGGATGGAATGACTGACATAGAGGATCGGCGGGCTGTTGGCGCTGTCCCTGAGCTGTTCCAGATAGGGCAGGATGTCGTCCTTGCGCTGCGCATCCAGTGCCGCCAGAGGTTCATCCATCAACAGCAGGTCCGGCTTGCTGAGCAAGGCCCGCCCCAATGCCACCCGCTGTTGTTCGCCCCCTGACAGCGCATGGGGTTTGCGGGTGAGGAGCGGAGTGATCCCCAAAAGCGTGCCGATTTCAAAGGCCTCTTGCGCTGTGGCCGGGTTTTGGCTGTAGCGGGTGCCGAACATCAGGTTTTGCTGTACTGTCAGATGCGGGAACAGCCGTCCGTCTTGGAAAACATAGCCGATCCTGCGCTGTTGTGCGGGCAGGTTTGTGTTGCTGGTGCTGTCGAACAGTGTCCGGTTGTCTAGGCTGATCTGCCCTTTGTCCGGTGTAAGTAACCCCGCGATTGCGTTGACCACGGTTGTTTTCCCTGCGCCCGAGCGTCCGAAGAGTGCTGTGACCCCACGCCCGCCTGTAAAGGCCAGATCAAGGGAGAACCCTTTGAACGCATGGGTGAGTGTGACCTCAAGCATTGCGGCCTGCGATTTTTGTGGCCACCCTGCGCGCCAGCCATTCCGAGATGATCACCGCGCCCAAGGCCACCACCGTTGCGATGATGATCAACCTGACCGCGTTGTTTTCCCCCCCTGGTACTTGCAGGAACGCATAGATGGCCGAGGGCAGGGTTTGTGTCTCGCCCGGGATATTGGCCACGAAGGTGATTGTGGCTCCGAATTCTCCCATGGCTTTGGCGAACCCCATGATGGCCCCCGCGATCAGGCCTGGTACGATCAGGGGCAGGGTGATCCGCCCAAACACCGCGTGTTTGGGGGTGCCGAGTGTTAGGGCGGCTTGTTCCAGTTTTGGGTCTACGGCCTCTATCGCGAGCCGTATTGCGCGGACCATCAGCGGGAAGCCCATGATTGCCGCGGCGAGGGCTGCCCCTGTCCACCGGAAGGCGAGGGTGATCCCGAAAGCGTCGTAAAGCATGCCGCCGACAGGGCCTTGCCGTCCGAACCCGATCAAAAGCAGGTAGCCTGTGACCACCGGCGGCAGGACCAGCGGCAGGTGCACCAGCGCGTTGAGCAACCCGTGCCCTAGGAACGATTTGCGCGCCAAGATCCATGCCACCCAGATTGCAAGCGGCAGGCTGAGCACCGTCGCCCAGAGCGAGACCTTGAGTGACAGCGCAAGCGCGGCCCATTCTGCATCCGTGAGCGTCATTCAGGCGCCCTCACGGCGGGGATGAATCCCTGTTCGGCGAAGATTGCATGTGCTGTTTGGCTGCTTAGGAACGTGACGAAAGCCTCCCCTGCGGGGGTGGTTGCGGCGGCGGGATAGCGGATTTCGGGGTGCTGGTTGGTCGGGATGTCGTAGAGCACTGTTACGGATGTGTCGGCTAGCGCGTCGCTGTTGTAGACGACCCCGAGCGGTGTTTCGCCCCGTGATACGAGCGCCAGAGCGGCGCGGACGTTGTCTGTTTCGGCCAGTTGGGGCTTTAGAGTTTCCCAAAGGCCTGTCGTGGTCAGCCACGCTTTGGCATAGATACCAGCGGGTACGCTATCGGTTTGCCCAAGGGCGAGGCGGCCATCGCCAAGGCGGGTTTGAAGGGCTTGCGCGGTGATCGCTGTCATGGGCTGCGCACCGTTTGGGCCGACCAGAACCAAGCGGTTGCCCACTATGTCACGCCGTTGGGTAAGGGGCGTCTTGGACTCAATCCAATCCATCCAATCGGAACTGGCCAGCACGACCACATCAGCGGGCGCGCCCGCGGCCACTTGGCGGGCGAGCGTTCCCGAGCCTGCAAACGAGAACGTAACATCTGTTTCTTGTTTTGCAGCAATGTCTTCGAGCGCGTTCTTAAGGCTGGCGGCTGCAAACACGGTCAGGTTTTCGGCCCAAGCGCCGGGCGCGCAGGCACATCCAAAGGCCAGCAGTTTCAAAACCAAGATCATTCGTGCGCTTTGCATGTCTTGTTGTTTCGCGGTGCAGGCGGGGGAATGCAAGGGACTGCGTTGGGGGTATGTCTGTGGACAAGTAAAGCGGTTGTGAGGGCATCTGCCTTGAATCTAAGGATAAAACTGGTAATTTGCAGCGATATTCCCTAGAGTAAGTTCCTGTAAACAAATTCGAGTATAATGCCCCGTATGACCTTTCCTATGACCAAACAATTGCCGATTTCGGTGCCGGCTTCGCAGAAAAGCGAAGTGCGCACGCAGTTCGCGGCGTTGTGCTATCGGGTCAAGCAAGGCAAGGTTGAGGTGCTTTTGATCACATCGAGACGTTCTGGCCGGTGGATCGTTCCAAAAGGCTGGCCGATGGACAGCATGACCCCGTCAGAGGCCGCTATGCAGGAAGCCTGGGAAGAAGCGGGCGTTATCGGCAAGCAAAAGCACCAATGTTTGGGGCTGTTTTCTTATAACAAGTTTGTGGACGGGGAGGATGATTTGCCCTGTGTCGCGATGCTGTATCCGGTGAAGGTGAAATCGCTCGCGGGTGATTTTCCTGAAAAAGGCCAGCGCCGCCGCAAATGGTTTTCTGCAAAGAAAGCCGCAAAGCTGGTGAACGAGCCGGAACTGTCCCGCATGCTGCGCGATTTTGATCCCAAGGTGCTTAAGGGCTAAATCGGGTTTTGGTTTTGCTTGACGCTGGTGCGTGGCCCTCTACCGTTGAGCGACGCCTAGATGCAATCACGGACGCCCTATGATCAGCTACAGCCTTAAATGTGATAACGGCCACAGCTTTGACAGCTGGTTTCAGTCGTCGGACGCCTTTGATGCCTTGGGCGCGCAGGGGATGGTGCAATGTCCTGTCTGCGGCAGTGTATCTGTCCAAAAAGCGATAATGGCCCCGCGTGTGGCCACGGCTGAGGATCGCATGGAGCTGACAGCGTCTGTTTCTGACGAAGAACGTGCCGTTGCGGCCCTGCGTGACAAGATCGAGAATGAGGCAGATTATGTTGGTGGGTCCTTTGCCAATGATGTGCGCGCCATGCATGCAGGCGAAGTGCCAGAGCGCGCAATTTATGGCGAGGCCAGTCTTCCCGAAGCCAAATCCATGATTGAGGACGGCTTGAAAATCGCGCCTCTTCCCTTTGTTCCTAAATCGAAAGCGAACTGACGATATGACTGTTTTGATCACTGGCGCCAACCGCGGGATTGGTAAGGAACTGAGCGACCAATATCGTGCAGCCGGCCACAGTGTGATTGGCACCGCCCGCGATGGGTCTGCCGAGGTGACGTTGGATGTGACCAAGTCTGCTGATTTTGAAGCGATGGCCGCTGGGCTGGCTGGCACTGAGATTGATCTTCTGGTCTGCAACGCGGGTGTTTATCTGGACAAAGGGAATACCCTTGAAGACGGGTATCCCGTCCAAGCTTGGGCGGATACGTTTGCCGCCAATGTCACTGGTGTGTTCCTGACCATTCAGCACCTTTTACCGCTGGTGCCCGAAGGGCGTGGCAAGATCGCGATCATTTCATCGCAGATGGCGTCCCAGACACGCGCGCCCGGCGGCAGTCTTATCTACCGCGCCTCTAAGGCAGCCGTTTTGAACCTTGGCCGCAATCTGTCGCAGGATTTGACGCCCAAAGGTATTGCCGTTGGCATTTATCACCCCGGCTGGGTGAAGACCGAAATGGGCGGTGGCGCTGCGGATATTACCGTCGGTCCTTCGGCTTCGGGTTTGATGTCTCGCTTTGATGCGCTGTCGATGGAGACCACGGGCTGTTTTGAGACCTACGCGGGCGAGCCCTATCCGTACTAGGCCAGCCGTTTGATCGAAGTGCGCGGGGCTGCGCCCCGCACGACATTTGTTGTTCGCGCGTCGCGCGAGAGTATTTTTCAAAGGGTAAAGGGGGGTATTGCCCCTTTTGACCGACTTGCGCCTTGCTGCTGCCCCGCGTACACCCGCGCCTGATTCAAGTGGTGGAAGTTCTATGCCCATTCTCGTCATGAAGTTCGGTGGCACATCTGTGGCCAATCTCGACCGTATCAAGCGTGCTGCCAAGCGCGTTGGTGTGGAAGTGGCCAAAGGCTACGACGTGATTGTCATTGTTTCTGCCATGTCTGGCAAGACAAACGAGCTTGTCGGCTGGGTGGGCGAGACATCTCCTTTGTATGATGCCCGCGAGTATGATGCGGTTGTGTCTTCGGGTGAGAACGTCACGGCCGGATTGATGGCTTTGACTTTGCAGGAAATGGATGTGCCTGCCCGCAGTTGGCAGGGCTGGCAGGTGCCTGTGCAGACCACGTCCGTTCATTCCAATGCCCGTATTGAGGACATTCCGCCTGCCAATATCTTGCAGAAGTTTTCTGAAGGTATGAAGGTTGCCGTGGTTGCGGGCTTTCAGGGTGTTAGCCCCGAGGGGCGCATCACCACCCTGGGCCGTGGTGGGTCTGATACCACTGCCGTTGCCTTTGCTGCCGCGTTTGAAGCGGAGCGGTGCGATATTTATACGGATGTGGACGGTGTCTATACCACCGACCCGCGCATTACCGACCGTGCCCGTAAGCTAGACAAGATCGCTTTTGAGGAAATGCTGGAGCTGGCGTCCCTTGGTGCCAAGGTGTTGCAGACGCGGTCTGTTGAACTGGCGATGCGCTATAAGGTTAAGCTGCGTGTGCTGAGCAGTTTTGAGGAACAATCCGACGCGGCTGGAACGCTGGTCTGTGATGAGGAAGAGATTATGGAAAGCAAAGTTGTAGCTGGCGTCGCCTATTCCCGCGATGAGGCCAAGATGACCCTGATATCGGTTGCCGACCGCCCTGGCATTGCCGCGTCAATCTTTACTGCGCTCTCTGATGGTGGCGTGAACGTCGATATGATCGTTCAGAACATTTCCGAGGAAGGTCGGACTGATATGACCTTTTCGTGCCCCACCGATCAGGTTGCCCGTGCCGAGGCTGCTATGGCTGCCGCCAAGGAAAGCGGTGTCATTAACTATGCCGAACTGGTCGCCGATACTGCCGTCGCCAAGGTGTCGGTTGTTGGCATTGGTATGCGCTCTCACACTGGTGTCGCGGCCAAGATGTTCAAAGTGTTGTCTGACGAGGGCATCAACATTCAGGTCATCACCACATCCGAGATCAAGATTTCTGTGCTGATCGACCGAAAGTATATGGAACTTGCTGTGCAGTCCTTGCATGATGCGTTTGAGTTGGACAAAGCGGCCTGACGCCTCTTGACCGGCCCGCACCCTGAGGGGGGAGGCTAGACCTGATATGGCTGAACAATCCGAGAGCCGAAAGCTGCTGGGCCGCCTGCGTGATACGATGGCGGGCGAAGATGCAGGCCAGGCCCGTCTCGACAAGATCACACATTTGCTGGCGGACAGTATGGGCTGCGAGGTTTGTTCGATCTATCTGTTCCGCGATGACGAGACACTTGAGCTGTGCGCCACTGAAGGTTTGAACGCTGAATCTGTGCACCAGACCCGTATGAAGGTTGGTGAGGGCCTTGTCGGCCGTGTTGCCAAAACCGGCGATCTTGTGAACACCCCCGATGCGCCGTCTGCCCGTGGCTTTCGCTATATGCCCGAGACTGGCGAGGAGATTTATTCGTCCTTCCTTGGCGTTCCTGTCCAGCGTTTGGGCGATACCTTGGGCGTGCTTGTCGTTCAGTCCCGCGAGGCCCGCACCTTTTCTGCCGATGAGGTCTATGCCTTGGAAGTCGTGGCCATGGTTTTGGCCGAGATGACCGAGCTGGGCGCCTTTGTGGGCGAGGGTGCTGCCCTGTCTGCACGGCATCAACAGCCTGTATTGTTCCGAGGTACCTGCGGCCAAGAAGGTGCGACCGAAGGTCAGGTTTGGCTGCACGAGCCGCGCGTTGTCGTCACCAACCCGATTGCTGACGATCCGCACCGCGAATTGGAGCGTCTGCACGAGGCCGTCGAAGAGCTGCGTGCGGGTGTCGATAAGATGCTCAAACTGTCCGGTCCTGCCGACAGTGCCCAGCGTGAGGTTTTGGAAGCCTATAAGATGTTTGCCAATTCCAAAGGCTGGATGCGGCGCATGGAAGAGGACATCTCAAACGGGTTGTCCGCCGAAGCTGCTGTCGAGAAAGAACAATCGCAGGCGCGCTACCGGATGGGGCAGGCGCAGGATGCCTATATGCGCGAGCGGTTGGCGGACCTTGATGATCTGTCGAACCGATTGCTGCGTATTCTCACAGGGCAGGGTGCTGAGACCGGTGCAGAGATGCCGGAGAACCCTGTGCTGATTGCCCGCAATATTGGGCCTGCTGAATTGCTTGATTACGGGCGATCGCTGAAAGGGATCATTCTTGAGGAAGGGTCTGTCGGGTCGCATGCGGCGATTGTTGCCCGCGCCTTGGCGATCCCGCTTATTGTGCATGCCAGCCGCATCACCACCGAGGCTTTGAACGGCGATCACATCATGGTTGATGGCGATCAGGGCATCGTGCATCTGCGCCCTGATGATACCGTAGTGACCGCTTTTCGCGACAAGATTGCGATGCAGGCGAAGAATTTGGAACGCTATGCGTCGATCAGGGACAAGCCTGCCGAAAGCCTGTGTGGACAGACCGTAAAGCTGGATATGAACGCAGGCCTTATGGCCGATCTGCCGTCTCTGGATGGGTCCGGTGCCGAAGGCGTGGGCCTGTTCCGCACTGAATTGCAGTTTTTGGTGCGCAATCAGATGCCAAGGCGGTCCGAGCTGTCTGCTCTTTATGCCCGCGTGTTGGATGCGGCCCACGGCAAGCGCGTGGCTTTTCGAACGCTCGATATCGGGTCGGACAAGGTTCTGCCCTATATGAAGCCAAACGATGAGCCGAACCCCGCGCTGGGCTGGCGCGCGATCCGTGTGGGGCTTGATAAACCCGGTGTGTTGCGGATGCAGTTGCAGGCTTTGATCCGTGCGGCACAGGGCGGGCCGTTGACGGTTATGTTCCCGTTCATTGCGCAGTTTGAGGAATACACGGCGGCCAAAACCGAGATCGACAAAGCCTTGGCGCGTGAGACACGATTGGGCCACAAGCTGCCATCGAATATTGAAGTGGGGGCTATGCTGGAAACCCCGTCACTGGCCTTTGCACCGCAAAAGTTCTTTGAAGAGGTCGAGTTTTTATCTGTTGGCGGCAATGACTTGAAACAGTTCTTCTTCGCGGCTGATCGCGAAAACGAGCGGGTGCGCCGCCGCTATGATACGCTGAACGTCAGTTTCCTGAGCTTCTTGGAACAAATTGTGGGCCGCTGTGTCGATACCAAAACGCATCTGTCGTTTTGTGGTGAAGATGCGGGGCGACCCATAGAAGCGGTGTGTCTGGCGGCCATCGGGTTTCGCACGTTGTCTATGCGCCCTGCCTCAATCGGGCCTGTCAAAAGCCTGCTGCGCCGTACCAATTTGAATGAACTGCGCGATGTGATCCATGCCGCCCGTGATCGCGGTGAGATGACCGTGCGGCCGGCTGTGATGGACTACTTTGCAGCCCAAGCCTGATTTTTTGAACAGACCCCTCTAGACTGTTGACCGAAAACAGATTGTAGTCTGTTTCGGCCAATGGGAGAGCCTGTAATGTTTCTGAAGAATGCTTGGTATGTGGCCGCGTGGGACCATGAGGTGGACCGCGAGTTGCGTCAGATATTGGTCTTAGCTGAAAAGGTTTGCATTTTCCGCACCGAAGCAGGTGAGGTCATTGCCCTTGAGGATGCCTGTCCGCACCGCAAGCTGCCATTGTCAAAGGGCCGTATCAAGGGTGACAGTGTTGAATGTGGCTATCACGGGCTGACCTTTGACTGCGCGGGCAAGTGCATCTGGGCACCGGGGGGCGGGCGTATTCCGTCGAATGCCAATGTGCATGCCTATCCCACCCATGAGAAATACGGGCTGGTCTGGATCTGGATGGGTAATCCCGCCTTGGCGGACCCGACCGAGATTTTCGAGATTGAGCACTTTGAAGACCCTGCATGGGGTATCAACCGTGGCGCTGCCATGGAGCTTGAGTGCAATTACTTGCTGATGTGCGACAACCTTTTGGACCCGACCCATGTGGCTTGGGTGCATGGATCGTCCTTCGGGCAGGCGGCCACCAAGGACACGCCTTTGAGGATCACCAAGACCGAAGATGGCGTGATCGTTCACCGCTGGATGATGGATGTGGAACCGGCCCCGTTTTACAAGAAAGTCGTTGGCTTTGAGGGCAACTGCGATCGCTTGCAACACTATGAGGTCCGTTATCCGAGCCATGCTTTGATCAAGGCCGTGTTCACACCTGCGGGCACCGGTGGCCCTGATGGTCCGTTGCACGACGATGTGTTCATTATGGACAGCTACAACTTTATGACCCCGACCACGGACGGAAAAACGCGCTATTACTGGTTCCAGTTGCGCAATATCCGACCCGATGATCAGGCCTTGTCCGAAATGATGTCCGAAGATGTGCGCCAAGCCTTTGAAGAAGATCGCGCTGTTTTGGATGCGGTTCAGATTGGCATGACCTCAAAGACAAGTCCGCATATTGATCTGCCTATTGACGGTGGCCAGTTGCGCTTTCGCCGCCAGTTGGAGGCTATGATTGAAGAAGAACGTATGGTTGACGAAAAGATGCAAGGATCGCTGCAGTGACCCCGATTTTCCAGTTTGAGGGGATCTATACCCCCGTGGTCACTCCGTTTCACGACGACTATGCGCTGGATCGGGATGCGTTGTCGAATGTGATTGAAAACCTGATCGCAAAGGGTGTGAACGGGTTGATTTCGGGCGGATCAACGGGCGAAAACTACGCGCAGACCGTCGCGGAACGTATTGAAATTGCACAGTTTACCCATGATCAGGTGAAGGGCCGCGTGCCTGTGATTGTGGGCACTGGATCGATGCTGACGGCCGATAGCGTCGCCCTTGCCACAGCTGCCCGCGAGATGGGTGCGGATGCGATACTGCTGGCCACGCCGCCTTATTCTGTGCCGACCGAGCGTGAGAACGCGTTGAACGCTTTGGCCATTGATAAAGCCGCGAACCTGCCTGTGATGTTGTACAACTACCCTGGTCGGATGGGTGTGCATATGGGTGAGGAGTTTCTTGACCGCGTGGGGCGGTCTCGGAACATCTGTGCGATCAAGGAAAGCAGTGGGGACATCAACCGTGTGCACCTGCTGGCTCGTGATTACCCTCATATACAGATGTCTTGCGGCATGGATGATCAGGCGCTTGAGTTCTTTGCATGGGGTGCGCGATCTTGGGTCTGCGGCGGATCAAATTTTCTGCCGGACGAGCATATCGCGCTCTATCGGGCCTGCGCCATTGAGGGCGATTTCACCAAGGGCCGCCGGATCATGTCCGCCATGATGCCGCTGATGCGGGTGCTGGAGCAGGGAGGCAAGTTTGTTCAATCCATCAAGCATGGTGTGACTATTGAAGGTATTAACACCGGTGCCATTCGCCCGCCGCTGAAAGGTTTGAACAAAGACGACAAGCGCGCGTTGGAGCAAGTGATCCGTGTGCTGAAGACCACGATCGCAGACATAGAAGCTGAGGGTTAAGTCATGGATTTGCTGACACATAAAGAATATCAGGCCATTGCCGCTGATCTTGATCTGCCGAATACGGCCTATATCGATGGCGGCTATCGCCCTGCCATTTCGGGCAAGACCTTTGACACTGTGAACCCCGCCACGGGCGCTGTGCTGACCCAAGTGTCGGCCTGTGACGGCGCGGATGTGGATGTGGCGGTGACCAAGGCCCGTGAAGCGTTTGAGGATGGCCGCTGGTCCAGGATGCATCCATCGGACCGCAAGGATGTCTTGATCCGCCTGTGCAAACTGCTGACCCGCAATGCCCGTGAATTGGCGGTGATGGAGAGCCTTGATAGTGGCAAGACCATCTATGACTGTGAAACTGTCGACGTGCCTGAAACCATCCACTGCATTAAGTGGCACGCAGAAGCTATTGATAAGATGTACGATTCTATGGCGCCTGCGTCGGATGATCATATCGCAATGGTGGTCCGTGAACCTGTGGGTGTTGTCGGGCTGGTGCTGCCGTGGAATTTCCCTTTGCTGATGTTAGCGTGGAAAATCGGCCCTGCATTGGCTGCCGGCTGTTCGGTGGTGTTGAAGCCCGCGATGGAGACATCTTTGACCGCCCTGCGCGTCGCTGAGCTGGCCGCCGAGGCTGGCGTGCCGCGCGGTGTGTTGAATGTTATCCCCGGTGGTGGTGCTGATGTGGGTGAGGCCATTGGCCGTCACATGGACATTGATATGGTGTCCTTCACCGGATCGACTATGACCGGCAAAAAGTTCTTGTCCTATGCCGCTGAAAGCAACGCCAAAGAGGTCGTACTTGAGATGGGCGGCAAGAACCCTTGTGTGGTTTTGGAAGACGCCGAAAACCTCGACCGGATTGCCCAGCATGTGGTGAACGGCGCGTTTTGGAACATGGGTGAGAATTGCTCGGCCATTTCCCGTTTGATTGTGCATCCAAGCGTGAAGGATGATCTGCTGGCTCGTATCGGAGAGCATGTAAAGCACTGGGGTGTCGGCGATCCTTTGAACCCTGAAACGCGGGTGGGGGCGCTGGTGTCGCCTGCCCATTTCGACAAGGTGTGCGGCTATCTAAAGCAATCCAAGACCTATGTTCTGGGTGGTACGGCCAAGGACGGGTTTGTCGAGCCGACTGTCATTGAAGTGGGCGCAGATACAGCCATTGCCCGCGAAGAAATCTTTGGCCCTGTGCTGGCTGTGATGACCGCCGATAGCTTTGAGGCGGCCATTCAGATGGCCAATGACACGCCTTACGGGCTGTGCGCGTCAATCTTTACCGCCAATGCCAAGCGTGCCATTCGCGGTGCGCGGATGCTGAAAGCGGGCACAGTGACTGTGAACACCTTTGGCGAGGGCGATATATCGACCCCCTTTGGTGGCATGGGGCAGTCTGGCTTTGGCGGGCGCGATAATTCTGTCTTTGCCCATGACCAATACACGCAGCTTAAGACGATCTGGGTAGATCTATCTGATGATGATGTTGAGGCCGTCGATTGAGCCGCTATTCCGCAGCGCGTGTGCCCGTTCATCAAGGGCCTGCCGCTTGGAATGATATCTTGGGCGCGCAAGACGCTGCTGTGCCGCTTTCGGGGGACACGACGGCTGATTTCGTCATTGTCGGCGCTGGTTTTGCGGGGCTGTCTGCGGCGCGTCGATTGAAGCAGTTGCACCCTGACGCCCGCGTTGTGGTAATTGAGGCAGGCCGTGTGGCCGAGGGTGCCGCAGGCCGTAATTCGGGCTTTATGATTGATCTGCCGCATGAGTTGACGTCGGACAATTATGCAGGTGCGGACGATGCGGCGCTGATTGCTTTGAACAGGCGCGCCATTGCGTTCGGGCAGGCAGCGGTTGAGGACTACGACATACCGCGCGACTACTTTGACCCCGCAGGCAAGATCAACGGTGCGGTCGGGGATGCCGCTGAGGCGCATAACACCACCTACGCGGCCCATCTGGAGGCTTTGGGTGAGCCTTGCGAGATGCTCGATTCCACGCAAATGGCCGAGATCACTGGCAGCGCATATTATCGGTCGGGCCTTTACACAAAAGGCACGGTGATGTTGCAGCCTGCGGGCTATGTGCGCGGGCTTGCGGCAGGACTGCGGCGGCAGGGTGTTGAGATTTTTGAGATCTCGCCGGTGACTGCCTTTGAACGGACTGGGCCGGATTGGCGTGTTACGACGTCTGGTGGCGCTGTAACCACCCCGCGCGTGATCCTGACGGTCAACGGCCACTTGGAAAGCTTTGGCGTTGAAGCGGGGCGGTTGATGCAGGTGTTCTTGTTTGCCTCGATGACAGAAGAACTGGACGCGGGTTCTTTGGGCGGCGACCCCCGTTGGGGCGTGACCCCGTCCGACCCCATGGGTACGACCATGCGCCGGATTGATGCCGGACAAGGTGGCAACCGGATCATTACGCGAACCTGCGCCAAGATGTGTCCTGATATGCAAGCCTCTGCGGCGGATGTGAAACGCGCAGCGCGGGTTCAGCGTCAGAAATTCGATGCCCGCTTCCCCGCGCTTGACCGCGTCAAAATGCAATATGCTTGGGCGGGGCATTTGTGTCTGAGCCTGAACGGGGTTTCCGTCATGCGCGAGATTGACGATGGTGTGTTTTCGGGCTGCGTTCAGAACGGTTTGGGCACGGCGCGTGGGACGTTGACGGGGATCGGCGCGGCGGAGCTGGCTTGTGGTGCGACCTCTGACATTACCGCGCATTTTGCTGAGGCGTCGCGTCCTAAGGCCCTGCCACCGCAGCCATTTGCCAGGATCGGCGCCAATGCGGTGATGCGCTGGAAAGAATGGCGCGCGCGGGATGAATAGCTCTAGAGCAGTCAGTTTTCTGTCTGCGAATTAGGACCAAGTTGTTCGGGTGCTGGGCTGGATGCGGATCGTTGTGGTGCAGATCGGCCTGCGTGATAATTCTGTTTTCGGTTTTGGGGCTTGACCGGAATTTCGCTCCAAGGGCTGCGCTTTCAATCGCGGAAAATAGCAATATTTACTGCTGACGCGACTTTGAAAGGCGGTGTCATGCTGCTTGAAACCCTTCCATTTGAAATGCCGGTCCAAACAGTCCAAGTGCTGTTTGGTTTGATCCTTGGCCTTGTGTTTGGTGCGGCTGCACAGGTTTCCAAGTTTTGTCTGCGGCGTGCTGTTGCCGGTGAGAACGGAGCGGACGGGTCCGCCGGAGCAGTCTGGATGACAGCGCTTGCCGTAGCAATCGGCGGGTTTGCGATCGCGCAGTCCTTCGGCTGGGTGGCGTTGGAAGACCACCGGTTGCTGTCGAGTTCATTGCCGGTCGCCGCGATTTTGATCGGCGGGTTGGCCTTTGGTGCCGGAATGGTGCTGACCCGAGGCTGCATGTCGCGGTTGACCGTCCTGTCGGCCACTGGAAACCTGCGGGCCTTAACCGTTATTGCAGTCTTCGCTGTTGTCGCCCATGCCACGTTGAAAGGTGTCTTTGCCCCTGTGCGCACCGCGCTCGGGTCAGTTCAGATTGATCTTGGCATTGCATCATTGGCAGAAGTGTCCGGGCTTGCGCCTGCTATTGCTTTGGCATTGCTCATTGGCGCTGTCGTGCTGGCGCGTCGGTCGAGTGCATCCGTTACACATCTTGTTCTTGGTGGCGTCATCGGCATGGTTGCTGTTTTGGGCTGGGCGGGCACATCCGTTTTGTTCATGGACGACTTTGACCCGCTGCCCGTTCAATCCGCGGCCTTTACCCTGCCTTGGGCGGATACCTTATTCTGGACGATTGCCTCTACCGCTATTCCAGCAGGTTTCGGCACCGGCCTGATTGGTGGCGTCTTTGCTGGCAGTTTTGCCAGTGCGGCCCTGCGCAATGAGTTGAAGCTGCAAAGCTTTGAGACCCCAGCACAGACGCTGCGGTATGGGCTGGGCGGCGCGTTGATGGGTGTCGGAGGCGTTTTGGCTGGAGGCTGCACCATTGGCGCGGGCCTGTCTGGCAGCGCGACTTTAAGCATCGCTGCATTGCTGGCGCTGGGCGCAATCATCGTTGGTGCCGTTGCGACGCAAGCTGTGTTGCAGCCACGCGGCGGCGTGGTGCGTGCAGCGTAATCTGCACGGCTAGGCACCCCATCCAAGGTTACATAATCTGACGTGAATGTGACGTGTCGGGACGATTAAGTTCATTGCCCCGACCGCTTGCACCCTTCATATCGAGTTTATGGAATTTGTGTTTGCCTATCTGGCCGGTCTGCTGACCTTGATTAACCCCTGCGTTTTGCCGGTGCTTCCCATTGTCTTGGTCAGTGCGTTGAATGCAAGCAGGGCAGGGCCTATCGCGCTCGCCGCCGGTATGAGCGTATCTTTCGTTGTCTTCGGCGTCTTCGTCACAGCCTTTGGCAGCACGATCGGGTTGACCCAAGACAAGCTTGCCCAAATTGGTGCGGTTTTGATGGTCGCCTTCGGGTTGATTTTGCTGGTGCCTATGCTGTCACGTCGGTTTGAGACCGCCACCGCAGGGCTGGCCGCTGGCGCCGATACCCAGATGAACACTGTTGATGCAGGGTCGTTGCGTGGGCAGTTCTTGGGCGGCATTTTGCTTGGCACCGTTTGGTCACCCTGTATTGGGCCGACGCTTGGCGGGGCCATTGCGCTTGCCTCTCAAGGGCAGAACCTTGGCTATGTGGCCGCCATTATGCTTGCCTTCGCCATCGGTGTATCGACGCTGATTGTGGGCCTTGGGCTAGGTGCGCGCGAAGCCATCCGCACGCGGGCGCAGCGATTGCGCAGCCTTGCCGAGCGTTCAAAACCCATACTTGGCGTCACCTTCATTGCCGTCGGCGCGATGTTATTCTTTGGCCTGCACCACTATATCGAAGGGTGGTTGCTGGATGTCATGCCAATCTGGTTGCAGGACCTTTCTGTAATCCTTTGATCCCCATATTTAACAAGGAGACCCCTCATGAAACGACGTACACTTTTGGCCGGAATCGCGGCCACTGCTTTGACCCCTGTATCGGCCTTCGCAGCCGCCGGATTTGTTGATTATGCGCCCGGTGTGATCGAGAAGGCTTTGGCCGATGGAAAGACTGTCTTTGTTGATTACTCGGCCGATTGGTGCGGGACATGTAAGCGCCAAGAGCGCGTTATCAACGCGTTGCGTGCCGAGGATCCTGCGTTTGATGCGGCGATGATTTTTGTGCGCGTCGATTGGGACAAATACAAAAACCACGACGTCACGGTGTTTCGCAGCATTCCAAGACGGTCGACTTTGATTGTATTGAAAGGCGAAGATGAACTTGGGCGCCTTGTGGCTGGCACCGGCGAAAGCGAGATCAAAGGCTTGATGAAGCTGGGGCTGTAAGCACCGGCCGAGCCTTTGATGGCTGCCTGAACAAAGCTGTGTGATTTTGGGCCTCTCCGCTAGAAACAGCGGTGAGGTCTTTTCATTTCCGCGTCGCAAATCGTTGGGGCCCACGATTGAGTGCGACCAGAGTGTGCTTTTCTATGTGAAGCTTGGAGGCGAGTACCGGACCCGCTACCATTTTTCTAAGCCACTGGAAGCCTTAAACAATCGAGTGCGAGGTTGAGTTATGTGTCGCACTTTGTGTCACACTTATGCTGCTAGAGTTGTGTTTTTGTCAACCGACGGGTCTTCTCTCAGGTGGCCTTCTATTCTCCTATAGGTGGGTCGAATGCGGCCCTTGCGCTTCTTCTGTCCTATGGTGAGGCCGTGTTGCGAGGCGCGGCGTACCCCTGTCTGCGCGGGTGGGGTATGGGGGAAGTCGGCGCGTAGCTATGTATAGATAGGGCCACGAAAAAATGTGTCGCATTTTTAATAGGACGTTTATTCCGACGACCTAGCTAGACGTTAGCTGCGCTTTGCTGAGCGACGAACAAAGCCCTACTCTCGCGCTGTAGGCTGTTGATACTTATAGATTTTTACCAACTGAGTAGTGTGTTGGGAAAAGTGGGCAGACATGAGTAAGACTGAAAAGAAGTTCCTCGACGCTATAGGGTCCATCGTGGGTACTCCCGCTGGGCAAGAAGCGGCGATGTATGGTCCGATCCGAGACTTGTTTTGCGATGTTTTGGGGTATCCCAAGCCAAAGGTACACATCGACATAGCCGGGGAGGCAGGCAGGCCAGACGTTACATGCCGCGCGCCCAGTGGGCTTGCAGATGCCAAGGGCAACGACATTGATATTGATTGGATCGTCGTTGAGGCAAAGGATGAACACGGCGCTTTCTCGAACGAAACCAAGCGCGAAGTGATCTTTTCGGAGAAGTCGAAGTACATTACCCCTGACACTGCTTGGTTCGTGATGGTTGAACCAAACGCAATCATTGCCCGCCCCACAATGGCGGACTACTCAATCTCCGCAAATGACTTGATCTTTGAGACAGACGGGTCGCAGTCTCTGGACGACTTTATCACTCTGTTTTCGCGGATGAAGTTTGACCAAGCGGGTGTGCCGGAACGCTTGAAATCTTTCAGGGACGGCGATGTGAGCCTAATCGCGACTGATAAGCTTATCTGCGATGACAGTGCATCCAAACGTATTCAGAACAAGACCAAACTCGCCCGCCGTCACTTCTACACTGCTTTGCGAATAACAACTCAAGCCTTGCAGGAAAGTACATTGGCTGCACTCAAGGAACTAGCACCGGAGATAAAAGCGATCCGGCAAGAGGTTGCGGATTTTGAGGAAACCTATGGTCCTTCCGTGTTTGATCCTTACACGCTCAGAGTTTCTGCCAGCCCAGCTTCATACGAGCTTGCCAAGACGTATCCAAGTGAACCGCCCCTTGTTTGCCGGAGACCCAGGAGTAAGGATACTGGGTTATGGAAA
>CAZWSE010000019.1:0-39905 GCA_964636575.1 uncultured Sulfitobacter sp.
TTTCCCCCGCTTTTTTGAGACGTTTCCCCCCGTCTCATTTTGAGACACAACCCCGCTGGGACCGCTACGGCCACCCTTCGGGCGGGCGCTTGGGCCAAGAGTAATATCAAGATGCAATTCATATTGGTTTGAGCCACGCCGCCATCGCCATCCCCACGGGCATGGCGTGTAACAAGGCCGCATTCCTCCAAGGTCGTCATGTGTCGGAACAACGTTGCGCGGCCCATCTCGCATTCGTCCGCCAACCGCTGCGCGCTCGGGTTGCACTGTCCGGTTTCTTTGTTGTGGAAATCCGCCAACTGGATCAGCACAATCTTGGCGGCTGGTTTCAACCCTTTGACGTTTGCGGCCCAGATTAGCGCTATGCCGCTCATGGTTTTGAGCCGCCGAACGATTGCGAAAAAAGGTTCGTCACGTGCCGAGTTATCGCAATGAAATCAAAGGCAGCTTTTTTGCAGTTCGTCAGACTAACTTTTTGTTGTCGATGAGTTGTGCTCTGCCTGCCGGGCCTACCATTCCCAAAAATGCGAAGACATTTTTGGGAACCTGCGCAGGGTTATGCCGCGTAGAGGCGTAACAGCGCACTCAGGTGATCAGCTACGCACCCAGTTCACCGTGCAACAATAATATCCGCAGCCAACCCGCCCAATGTCTGACTTTCGCCCAATCGCAACGTGCCGCCATGGGCGCGCGCGATATCGGTGGCGATGGCCAGCCCTAACCCTACTCCGCTCCCCTTGTTCTGGTTCCGCGACGGATCAAGCCGTGAAAAAGGTTTGATCGCTTCCCCACGCATATCGGCGGGAATACCGGGGCCATCGTCCTCAACCCGAATCCGAAGCGATTTTTCGGTAAGGACAACGGACAAAACAGCGTTTGATCCATACCTAACGGCATTTCCCAGCAAGTTTTCAATCGCACGGCGAATGGCAACAGGACGCACCATCACGGTGCCTTCACCGACAGGCGCGGCCAGCGTCACGGACATGCCCGATCTTTGACAGTCATCAACAATCGCAGCGGCCAAGGCATGTGGGTCAGTCTGTTCGGGGTCCCCTTCTGACGCACCTTTGGCGAAATTCAAAAACTCATCAACCAAACGCTGCATGTCTTCCACATCACGTTCCAACGGTTCGCGGTCTTCGTGGTCAAGCATGCTTAAACCCAGCTTCATGCGGGTCAAAGGCGTGCGCAGATCGTGACTGACCCCCGACAGCATCAAGGTGCGTTGTTCGATCTGCCGTTCAATCCGGTTGCGCATATCCAAAAACGCATTACCCGCCGCGCGGACTTCATTGGCTCCGGACGGTCCATAGGGCACGACGCGCCCGCGCCCGAAAGCCTCTGCCGCGCGGGCCAGTCGCGTGATGGGGCGCAACTGATTGCGCAGATAGATGCTGGCAATCAAAGACATCAGAACCCCGAAAACCAGCATATAGACCAAAAGCTGATGCGGATTGCGGGCAGACAAACGGCGCCGGTCCATTTGGAACAACGCGATCCCGTGGTCGGTTTGCGCAAAGATGCGGACATTGGCGTTGTTGGTCAAATCAATCCGCTGCACGACCGGCAAAGTCTGATGGAAGGTGTCTATAACGTATCTGTCCGACAGGTCCGTCCAATCACCTACATCTGTCTCTGGCACCGTGTCAGGTTCGACAAACGCAAATCTGAGGTTCAGTGCATCAACAGCGTAGCGCGTTCCAGATAGAGCGACTTGGGGGGTTGGTGACGCATTGATCTGCCCAATGACAAAGTCTAGCTCTCTCGCGGTTACAGTCGTCATTTCACGGGTCACCCCTGCCACATGGCGTTCGATGAAGATGACTGAAACGATCAATTGCAAGACGACCACAGGCAGCAACAAGATCAAGGCCGCCCGCCCATAGAGCGAGCGCGGCATATAGTGTTTGAGCCAAGCGAACGACATGGGCTACACCTACGCAATGAATGCACCGGACAAAAGAGCCATGATGAAACCACCTGACGATTTTGATCCCGCGATTGGCGTCGCTGAAGAGCTTATGCCGAACGTAAGGCGGATCGTGGCACCGAACCCGTCGCCAATGACCTATAGGGGGACCAACACCTATCTGGTTGGAACACGCGATATTGCGGTGATCGACCCCGGCCCTTTGTCCGATCCGCATTTGAGCGCCATTTTGGATGCCATCGGGCCAAATCAGCGCATCAGCCACATCATCGTCACCCATGCGCATCTTGATCACTCTCCGCTCGCCGGCCCCCTTTCAGAGCGCACAGGCGCGCCAACCTATGCCTTTGGACCTGCCGAGGCGGGCCGCAGTGCAGTGATGCGCGAACTTGCGGCCTCTGGTCTTGCGAAGGGGGGCGAAGGCATTGATGAGGCGTTCTCCCCTGATGTGACCGTCGCGGATGGAGATCAGATCAAGGGTGCAGATTGGACGTTTGATGTGCTGCACACCCCCGGCCATATCGGCAATCACATCTGTCTGGGGCTGGGCGATCTGTGCTTTACCGCTGATCATGTCATGGGATGGGCGAGTTCCTTGGTGTCGCCGCCGGATGGGGATTTGACCGACTTTATGGCGTCTTGCGCCAAGCTTCAGGGCAAGACGTGGAGCCGGTTTTTTCCTGGCCACGGCGCGCCGATTGAAGACCCAATGGGGCGTCTTGAATGGTTGGTTTCGCACCGCTTGTCGCGCGAATCTTCGATATTGGCGGCACTGTCCGAAGGCCATGCAACCGCCGATCAACTCGCCGCCCTTATCTACACCGATACACCGCCTGCCCTGCTGCCAGCCGCCACGCGAAATGTGCTGGCTCATCTTATTGATTTGATGGGGAAATCGAAGGCAGAACCCCTTGGTCCTTTGTCTGCATCGGTGCAATTCCGACACATCCCCTAGCCTGCAGACAGGTTTTTGATCAATTCGCTTCAAAAGGGGATGGACGGAGCAAATGAGCCTTGCTATATCGCCCGAACCGTTCCGGCGTAGCTCAGCGGTAGAGCAGTTGACTGTTAATCAATTTGTCGTAGGTTCGATCCCTACCGCCGGAGCCAATAGTTTCAAAGCCTTAGCAGAACTTGCTAAGGCTTTTTTGTTTGTTAGCCCCATTGGAAATGAAGGTGGAATTCTGACGCTGTCAAAGCTGTGGGCAGCCAGCACATCCCGCCTTTCGTTTACCGCAGGCCCCGTTGCGATGCGCGTGCCCATGAAACGCAATCATTCAGCTTGTTTGAAAATGTGCTTTTCAAACAGGTCCAAATTGTCCTTCACATAGGACGGGAAGCTCTCATCGATGTCGACAAAGGCATAGCGAGAACCGTCTTTGAGCAGAGCGTTCATTCGCACATCAGCCCACTCAAGACTTTTCTCGCCTTCTGGCAGATCAGAATGAACGGGAATAGAGCTGCCTTTCAAGGCCACCGCTTGCTTGCCGCCCATCCATGTAAAATGCCAACCCGCGTCTGGAACAAGTCTGCGTTTGATCCAATGCCCCATCCGCCAGCTGGATTTGATTTGGCGCAGCATATCGCGCACGAAACCCCGCGTGGGTGCCATGACCCGGCGCAGGGCGTAAAGCTCGGTTAGATCGCCTGCGCGTATCAGGCGTGGCCCCTGACGTTCCCATTTTTCTGCGATTTTGATGTTCAGATAGAATGAATACCAATCCAGCGACAGGCAGTGGACTTCTCTGGGTTGAATGCCCTGCCTTAGGATGTCTTTGACGACACTTGCACGCGGAATTTCGTCAAGATCAGAAAAGATCAGAACGTCATCAGGCGCGACATCCGCAAGCTTTTCTTTCAGCGCGTTGCGCTGGTACTCTTCCTTGCCCCAGTTCGACATCCCATCCGGGAAGCTGTCGACGACGACGTAACGGATTTTGTCCATGTATTTGGCCAACCGCTCCGCATGGTCATCCAGACACATCGGTTTCGGGTTGCCCGTAAAGGTCGCCCGCGCCTCAACAATCACGAAAAAATCGACAACGTCCCAAAGCTCGTTCAGGCGTAATTCCAACAGATCGACTTCGTTAAAGAGCGGAAAGCAGTCAAAAACACGCATGTCGCATTGTCACTCCGAAATTTCCTGACCAACACGCCCACCCAAACGCAAGGTTAAAGCGACTTTCAAAACATTGTCGCCCGCATAGAACGCAGGCGTTTCAATGCGCTCAATCCTATGGGCGCTTCAAGACACCTGCAATCAGCTTTGCATAGTCCAAAGTGCAATTCTGCGAATTTGCCATATAGGTGCGCCCGGCTTCGCCCATCGACGCGACTTTATCCCCGCGCATGAGATCAACGATCACCTGTCCAAGTTGCTTTGGGTCATCGACCTGCTGGGCCGCTCCGGCATGGCGCAACGATGCATAGGCGTCGATAAAGTTCTTCACGTTTGGGCCGTAGACAATGCCCGTATCAAAGTGGGCCGGCTCATAAGGGTTGTGCCCCCCTTCCTGTCCAAAGGACCCCCCGATGAAAGCCACAGGGGCCAGCTTAAAGAACGCGCCAAGCTCGCCCATGGTATCGGCGACATAGACTTGTGTTGCTTGTGTGACAGGTTCTTTACGGCTGCGTTGCGCCGCTTTGAGCCCCTTCGACTGCGCCAGCTTCATCAATGGCGAACCGCGGTCCGTATGACGCGGCGCGATGACAAGCAGGGCATCGGGAAAAGTCTTCAAAACGTGTAGATGCGCATTCAAAACGTGGTCTTCATCTGTCCGATGGGTGGACGCGGCCAACCATATCGGTCGTGTCTGCGCGGCTTGCGACAAAGCCGCAATGGCATCTTGGGGCACATCAAGTTTTGGCAAGGTCAGCCGCAAGTCTGGCAGCACATGCACTTTGTCGGACGGCAGGCCGAGACCCCGCATGCTGTCAGCCACAGCTTCAGAGCGGCAGGTCACAAAAGCAAAAGGCTTAAGGAGTGCTGCAAAAACAGATTGGAAACGCATCCGTGTGCGAGAGTGGCGCGCATTTATCAAAATCTGCGGCACATCGCGATTTTGAAGCCCTTTGAGCATCCTTGGCCAAAGATCGCCTTCTACAAAAACAGCCGCAGCGATCGACCATCCATCCAAAAAGCGCCTCACCGCACCAGGCGTATCAATGGGCGCAAAGCGGTGAGTGGCATAGGGCATTTCCCGCGCAACCCAGTTTGCACCGGTAACGGTCGTGGTCGTCACAAGTATGTTGATCTTTTCGGACTGGTTGAGATGGCCCGCCAATGGTCCGATCTGCATGACCTCACCAAGGCTGGCCGCATGAAACCAAACTACGCTGCCGTCGTCTCGCGCGTTATTGTGGCCAAGGCGTTCCGAAAACCGATCGGGATCGCCCCCCATGCGGCGGTGCAAAACCCATGTGACAGCAGCCATAGGCAGCGCAAAGCACCACGTCAGCAGCATCCAAACATGTATCAAAGGCGGGGTTCGTTCCGATGCCATATCGATCCTGATACACCCTTTTTGGCGGGTCGTGACCCGTCTACGACGATAAGAAGCTGGTCGGAAAATACACTTTCATTGCTATGTGGAAAGCGAATAATGATCTTGGTAAGCTTGTTAAAGCCATTGGCGAAATCTACTGGCACGTTCATCAGCCGCAAAGCGTCGGAGCATTTGGTATGAAGCCTTCGGACCTACGCCTTAACGGCACCGTCATCCGCTATGATGCGACCGTGATCGACCAAATGGAGCCAAATCTGTTTGATGTATCTTGGCTGCGTGCAAACCGGTTTTGGCAAGGCAGCAGTACCGGCAGAAGCAAAGCCCATTTTTTCCGCTATGCCGACACCGACATGGTGCTGCGTCACTTTCATCGCGGCGGTCTTATGGGGCGGATCAACCGCGACTTGTACTTACGTGTAGATGCATCAAAAAGCCGTCCATTGCTTGAGTTTGATCTGCTATGTGAAATGCGTGCCGAAGGCCTGCCAGTGCCGTCCCCTGTTGCGGCACGCTACGTCCCCTTCGGCCCATTTTACCGCGCAGATATCATCACGCAACGCATTCCCGATGCGCGGCCTTTACAAGAGGTTATTGGCGAAAAGACCCTGTCGCCGACAGTGTGGAGCGCAATCGGGGCCGAGGTCCGCAACCTACATAACCACGGTGTTTTCCATTCAGATCTAAACTGCCGCAATATCATGATGGATATACGCGACAGGGTCTGGTTCATCGACTTCGACAAGTGCGAAAAACGCACGCCGGGTCAATGGACGCAGGCCAACCTCGAACGACTGCGCCGGTCGCTCAGAAAGACTGCAAACGAAAACCCAGCACTTCATTGGCGTGAGGAAGACTGGGACGAATTGCTTTCCGGCTACACCGACACCGCTTGAACGTGGTGCATCCGTTGGCGGTCTTGATATGGCGTCTCCCAAACCCATCCGTTATACAGCGGAAAAATGTTGTATGCAGCGGGCGGGCAGGATTCTGACATGCAGGTTGACCCTGATACGATCGACGTGATCGCACCAAACCTGAAGCGCCGGTATTCGGGTGTTTCGTCAACTGTGTTTCGGCTGGTTCCCGTTCAGGCTGAGAAGATCGCCATTGCGACCACAGGGCTGGTCTTGCCGAAAGACATCCCACAGTTTCCGGTTTCCAAACTTCCGTTTCTGTCGCGCTCAGGCCCGTCGGGATTTAGGATTTGGCACGCGCGCCGCAACATTGAAATGCTTGTTGGTATTTTGCTCAAATACGTGCTGCGCAAGCGTTTGAAGCTGGTGTTTACCTCTGCTGCACAACGGCGCCGCGGTGAGTATTCGCGTTGGTTGATCCGCCGGATGGACGCTGTCATCGCAGCGTCTGGCAAAGCAAAATCCTATCTGGGGGTGCCTGCAACCGTTGTCTTGCATGGCATTGATGCAGAAGCATTTGCCCCACCGGCAGATCGTGCTGCGTTGCGGGCTGAATTGGGGCTTGATCCCGATGCCTTGATTGTCGGGTGCTTTGGCCGGATCAGGGAACAAAAGGGAACCGATCTTTTCGTCGACGCGATGATCGAAGTGTTGCCACGGCATCCAAACGCACAGGGCGTCATCATGGGCGGCGTCACCCGCCAGCAGCAGGCTTTCGTTGACGGGTTGAAATCAAAGATCGATGCGGCAGGTCTTGGGGACAGGCTGTTTATTCTGCCGGAAGACAAAGGTTTCACGATCGCGCCGTGGTTCCAAGCCAGTGACATCTACGTGGCCCCGCAAAGGTGGGAAGGGTTTGGCCTGACACCGCTTGAGGCGATGTCCTGCGGTGTCGCTGTCGTCGCCACCCGCGTAGGTGCGTTCGAAGATCTGGTTGTCCCGGATGAAACCGGATTTCTGGTGCCCCCCGAGGATCTTGCACAGCTGGTCACCGCCACCGAAACGCTGATGAGCGACACAGCACTGCGACATTCGATGGCAAAAGCTGCCCGGAAGAAGGTCGTTGAACAGCACCAGATTGAACACGAAGCCGACGCGATCACCGCCGTTTACAGGCGTCTCATTTCAGAAGGCTGAGGCGGGATTTCAAGCCTGAAGATTTGATCGTACTGAATTACATACTTGTTGGATTTTGGGGGAAGGCTCTCTGTTGACCGAAAGCACCGTTACAATCGTCACCGTTTGCCACAATAGCTTGGCTGTGCTTCCCACGATGCTTCAAAGCATCCCAGATAGCACGCCGGTCGTTTTGGTGGACAACGCATCGGCCGACACAAAGGCCCTTCAAGAACTGGCGAAGGGTCATGGTGCAGCTTTGCTGCTGAATGAAAACAACCTTGGGTTCGGCCCCGCCTGCAATCAAGGCGCCGCCAAAGCGGAAACGGAATTCCTGCTGTTTCTTAATCCAGATGCAGCGCTGCAGTCAGGGGCGCTTGACGCGCTGATTGAGGCGACACAAAACCACCCAAACGCGAGCGCCTTTAACCCACGAATTTTGGACAGCCAAGGGCGCCAGAGTTTCCGCCGCGGCTCAAAGCTCAAACCCAAGGAACGTCTTAAAGGGCCAGTTCCCACAACCGACAGCGAAGTGTCCGTTCTTGCAGGGTCAGCCATCTTTTGTCGCAGAGCATTGTTCGAGGAAATCGGCGGGTTTGATCCAGCGATTTTCATGTATCACGAGGATGATGACCTGTCTTTCCGACTGCGTGCGCATGGGCCGCTGATGTACTGCCATGCCGCGCAGGTCGTGCATCTCAGTGGGCACGGCTCGCCACGGCTGCCTAAGGTCGCGGCCTTTAAGGCCTACTACTCTGCGCGATCACGTGTCTACGCGCTTGCAAAGTACGGACACCCACGCCCCAAACTGAGCACGCTGGTGGCTGCTATATTTCGATGCATCGGGCCCGATACGCTTTTCATCAAGCGAAGACGCGCCAAGAATATCGGGTACCTCAAAGGAGCTTTGAGCGCCCTCAAGGATGGCGGGCGGCATGGCTGATACAACGCAATACAGTCGGACTTAGACCCAATAAAGATTGATATATGGCCGATCTATCCTTTCGGCCCAGTCCTGAAACGCATCGAACATTGGCACAAAACGCGCCGGATCCTCGCGCTCATGGGTTTCCACAAAAACACTATCAATGCGCGACAGGATCGGGTGATCGACCAACCGTTTCAAAATTTCCCATTCCGCGCCTTCGATGTCCATTTTTAGGATCCGCACATCGCGATCCAAAGACGAGATGTAAGCGATGATATCTACGACATCGACGCGGAGGGTATTTGTGTCGTCCGCATCTTGTTCGCCGTGCACCAGTGATGACCCTTCTGTATGGGCGGACGGGTCGTCTGCCGACCACTTCGGAGAACGGCGCAACAGCAGGCTGTCGGCTTGATGCCCTGCCGCTTTGTGGACAAGCGTGACATTTGGCAGGTCCTGCACGGCCTCTTCCAAGGAAGCATAGGCGCCGGGATCTGGCTCAAAACTGATCACATCAGCCCCGGTCAGCGCCATTTGCCGTGTTATGGACCCGACATTTGCGCCGAGGTCGATACAAAGATCACCCGCGCCAGTTTCGGCCAAAATCTGAGAAAACGTATCTTGCATGCGCGCGCACTGACGACGCTTTAGCTTACGACGTGCGATGTAGCCTAGCTTGCCTGGAACCCTGACCCCAAGCGCCATAGCCGTTTCAAACGGTCCTTGTACATCGGGGCGCTTTGCGGTGGGGAGAGTGCGTTGTGTCATGTTCAAAAATTGATCCGCTGTTGTGATGCATTTGGTGTAAATCTGCTTTGGGTTATAGGGTATGAACACGACCGGATAAACAGCCCTTAGACTGGCCGCCTGTTTCGATTTTGTATGGCACGTTGGGGCCCGCTATAGGTTTTTGAAAACCTTCCTAAGTTTTGGACGCGCCATAAGGATAGGGTCCCATCGCCTAAGACCAATCGCCTTTCGCGCGGCGTCTAAATCGCCCGACTGCGCTGGCTTGATCAAGTTCTCTTCAAAGCGTTGCATCACGGGTTCTGCCGAAAACAGGCGTTGATAGGCGTTTTGTGCTGAAGGCGCCGAGCGGTCAAAGCTCTGGAGCAATTCAAAAAGTTGCTCTGCCGTCCGGTAGACCTGCGCAGTTTCACCCAAAACATCCAGATGCGCTTTCTCTTTTGAACCGCCAAAGGTCAGCACAGGCTTGCCGCGCAACGAAAACTCGCCCACAGCAAGTCCAAAGGTCTCGCCCCGCGTCCGCGCATGCAGCATTGCATCGCATGTATTGATGAAGGCGGTTTTTTCTTCGACATCTGCCGAGGCGTCTTTGAAAATGACCCTCGGATGGTCGATGAACTTGGTGATGTTCATGAAGATGAAATAGGTCTGGTTTGAGGCCTCAAGAACTTGCGGGATAACCACGTCTTTCACAAACCCAATGTCAAAGCTGTCCTTGCCACCATAACAACCGAACACCAAAGCGTCTTGGGGAATATTGAGCGGGCCGCGCAGGGTGTCATCTGTGTCCCCGATCGTCACCATGTGCGGCACCCATGGCACCAGCCCCCTTGTGCAGTGGTTCGACAACCATTCAGAGACATAGGCATAAGATGCGCCGTGAATCTGCCGCACGGTTGTTGCAAAGACGGAGTGTACAAGCGTCGGCACAACCTTAGACACCAGATCGTCGCGTTTGCCGGCCTTTAGAACATATATCAGATCGCAGTTTTCAGACTTGATGTGTCGGTCGACGTCCGCGAAACCGTCGCACGGGATCAGCTCGAAGGCTTTCTTGAATTTCTCAATGACGCCCTGATTGTTGCCGGAAAAGGTTTTGTCATACAAAACTACGCTTTTGTTCCCGAGCACTTTTCTGTTTTGATCAGCGTAATCAAACAAAGCGACCGCGGTTCCGCGTTCTGTAAGATTGTTTGCATAGAACGCTATGTTGGTCACTGGGGTCTCCGGGTTTTGAAGGGTGTTTGCATCTCGTCCGTACCAAAGGTTTGTGATGCGATTTTGAGTGTACGCGCGTTTGAGTTTCGAGCGCTATTCAGGCTGTCCAGCCCCTTTCCAGCGGTTGTGAACCCAAAACCATTGTTCCGGATTTTTGCGAATACGGGCCTCAAGAGAGAGGTTGAAAGCTCGGGTCATAGTTTCGGGATCGGTATGCGGAATTGGCTCTTCGAGTTCGGCGGTAAAGCCTTCTCCGTTGGCCAATCGTGTGCCGTAAACGGGAATGAAAACCGCATCATAGCGCAGCGCCATTTCAGCCATTGATAACGACGTCAGTGCAGAATGGCCGAAGAACGGGAGCGGCACGCCGCTGTTTGTTCGTATATCGATCAGCACCGCCAAAGTGCCTGCCCCTTTCAAGTGGCGCACCATCTGGCTAAGACCGGCACGGCCCCTTTCGAACAAAGGCGCGCCTATGGTTGAGATATTCTGGACGTAGTAATCGTGAAAAAAGGGGTTATTCATGGGGCGGTATAGACCCCCTACGTTGTACCCTCGTGCGATCAATCCGGCACGGACGATATCGTAGTTACCGAAATGCCCCGAAACGATGATCGCAGGGCGGTTAGCTGCGCGCGCCTCTTCCAAAGCAACCAGACCCGGTCCGGTCAGTTCCGTGTTCTTTGCGATTGCCAGCAGGTCTTGTGGGGAAAACAACTCGCACATTGTGTGCCCGACATGGCGTGTCACGTCCTTAGCCAATGTGTCTCTTTGGGCGGTGGTCAAATGGGACCAAACAAGATCAAGATTGTCACGGACCCGCGTTCGGTATCCGATCAATGGCGCCACGACCCGCGAGATTGTCCAAGCCATAAACTTGCTGCGCTGTCGGAACGGCAGAATTTTCAGCACAGAAAAAATCGTCCGGATCACCCCGTACTCAATCCTATAGCGAAAGGACTTGGATTTGGCGGTCTGCGACATGTGTCGGCCTCGATTTTGCCTGCGTGCTTGGAACACTTACCAACTTGTGTGTTGGAGAGACCAGCCCTTCTTCGCATTGATTTACCTTTGCCGCAGGAAAGCGAAAAGGCATTGCGTTACCGTTCTTGGTGAAACAATCGAAGTGTGTGGGATTTCGTGTGGACAGAATTTTGCCCTTTATACTTGTTTCCAGTTCACTAGGATCAAACCGATGATTTTTGAGCGTTCCCGAATTGCACTTTTTGGAAAATCCCACATGGGATTGCCCGTTGCTGGAACAGAATATCCCAACAGCACTTATTCGACCCCCTCCAATGCCTCCGGCGGAGGTATTTTGCCAAGAAGAAGCACAGGTGGTGTTTTATGAGCCAGCCGGTGTCGTCCTTGCGCAATATTGGGCCTGCCTTTGAGGCACAGATGGCTGAGGTAGGCATTACCTCTGCAGAGCAGTTGATCGAATTGGGAGCGGATGAGGCTTACAGGCTGCTGCTGAAGGCAGGACAACGCCCGCATTTTATTGCATTCTATGTGTTGCACATGGCTTTGCAGGGCCGACCTTGGAACGACTGCAAAGGCGCTGAAAAGAAAGCGCTTCGCGTCAAGTTTGACGCGTTAAAGGCCGCCAACCACGACAAAGGCCGCTCCGATTTCGAAGCGGCCCTTGATGCAATTGGTGTTGTGGAAAAGAAGGCTTAGCCAACCAGTTCCAAACCAGAGAAGAAATATGCGATTTCTTCAGCCGCTGTTTCCGGCGCGTCTGATCCGTGGACCGAGTTTTCACCAACAGATTCAGCGAAATCGGCGCGGATGGTGCCCGCTGCGGCGTCTGCTGGGTTTGTGGCGCCCATGACTTCGCGGTTTTTGGCAATGGCGCCTTCGCCTTCCAGAACCTGAGCAACGATGGGCGCGGAGGCCATGAAATCACACAATTCGCCGTAGAACGGACGCTCTGCGTGGACTTTGTAGAACTCGCCCGCTTGCGCTTTGGTCAGGTGGATGCGCTTTTGCGCGACAACGCGAAGACCTGCGTCTTCGAATTTCTTGTTGATCGCACCGGTCAGGTTGCGGCGGGTTGCATCTGGTTTGATGATCGAGAATGTGCGCTCTAGGGCCATGTCAGCTCTCCTATAGGGTTGATTTGGCGGTCGCTTAACATGGGCGTTGCCACATGAAAAGCGGCGATTGACGCGCCGCTTCGCATCGGTCACACCGCGCCCATGTTACGCATCACAGACATTACCTATTCCGTCGCCGGCAGACCTTTGTTTGTAGAGGCCTCCGCGACCATCCCAACTGGCCATAAAGTCGGCCTGATCGGCCGCAATGGCGCTGGCAAAACCACCCTGTTCAAACTGATCCGCGGTGAGCTGGCTTTGGAGAACGGGTCGATCAACATGCCCGCCCGCGCCCGTATCGGTGGCGTGGCGCAAGAAGTGCCCGGAAACGAGGTTTCTTTGATTGATACGGTTCTGGCCGCTGACATCGAACGCGCGGATCTTCTTGCCGAGGCTGAGACTGCAACAGACGCCACCCGCATTTCGGACATTCAGACCCGTTTGACGGATATTGACGCGTGGTCAGCTGAGGCCCGTGCGGCATCCATTTTGAAAGGCTTGGGGTTTACCCATGCCGAACAACAGCAGCCCTGTTCCGCCTTTTCCGGCGGCTGGCGCATGCGCGTGGCCTTGGCTGCCGTTCTCTTTTCTGAGCCCGATTATCTATTGCTGGATGAGCCGACCAACTATCTGGATCTCGAAGGCGCGTTGTGGCTGGAGGCCTATCTGGTCAAATACCCACATACTGTCATGATTATCAGCCACGACCGCGAACTGCTGAACCGGTCCGTCGGCGCGATCCTGCATTTGGATGAAAAGCAACTGACCTACTACACCGGCAACTACGACCAATTCGTAAAACAGCGCAACGCACAGCGCGCCATTCAGGCCGCAGCCGCCAAGAAACAAGACCTGCGCCGTGCCCATCTGCAATCCTTTGTGGACCGTTTCAAAGCCAAGGCGTCAAAAGCCAAGCAGGCTCAATCGCGCGTCAAGATGCTTGAAAAAATGGAAACCATCCGTGCGCCCGAAGACGCAGCGCGCACTGTATTCAAGTTTCCCGAACCTGAAGAGCTTTCGCCCCCCATCATTGCGACCGAAGACGTATCCGTGGGCTATGATGGCACCGTCATCTTGCACCATCTGAACCTGCGCATTGATCAGGATGACCGGATTGCATTGCTTGGGCGCAATGGTGAGGGCAAGTCAACCCTGTCCAAACTGCTGTCCAACCGTCTTGATGCGATGGGCGGCAACATGATCAATTCCAACAAACTGCGCATCGGATTCTTCGCCCAACATCAGGTGGAAGAACTGCACGTCGATGAAACCCCGTTGCAGCATTTGTTGCGCGAACGGGCGGCGGAAGGCCAATCCAAGCTGCGCGCGCGGTTGGCGAGCTTTGGGCTTGGCCCCGATCAGGCTGACACCGAAGTCGGACGTCTGTCAGGCGGACAGAAGGCGCGTTTGTCGTTGCTGTTGGCCACCCTGCCCGCCCCGCATCTGCTGATCCTCGATGAGCCAACCAACCACCTTGATATCGAAAGCCGCGAGGCGCTTGTTGAAGCCCTGACGGCCTATTCCGGTGCTGTCATCTTGGTCAGCCACGACATGCACTTGCTGTCGATGGTCGCAGACCGGCTGTGGTTGGTCAAAGACGGGCGCGTCAAACCCTACGACGAGGACCTGCAAGCCTACCGCAAGATGCTTTTGGCCGTGGACAAGCCCGCGAAGGAAAAGAAGCCGAATGCCCCTGCCTCGAAACCCAAAGTGTCTCGCGATGAGGTTTTGGCGTTGAAGGCCGAAGTCCGCAAATCCGAAGACCGCGTGTCAAAACTGAACGACATGCGCGACAAGCTAGCGAAAAAGCTGGCCGATCCGGCGATGTATGAGCCTGAGAAAGTGGGCGAAGCGGCGGTGTGGCAGAAGAAATATGCCGAAGTTATGGATGCGCTCGACCGCGCTGAAGCCCTTTGGATGCAATCGCTTGAGAAGTTGGAAAAGCTGGACAGCTGATCTTTGCTAGCCCTTGACCAAAGGTCTGCCCCTGCCTAGGCCACTCCTATGGATACGACCTTTCTGATCACTGCCTTTGTGACGCTGTTTGTCATCATCGACCCCATCGGGTTGCTGCCGTTGTTTGCAGCCCTTACCCAAGGGATGTCCCAAAAACAAAGGCGCGCTATCGGCTTTCGGGCCTGCGCTGTGGCAGCAGGATTGCTGCTTATGTTTTCGCTGTTTGGCGAGGCTGTTCTGGGCTTTGTCGGTATTTCCATGCCCGCGTTTCGGATTGCGGGCGGGGTTTTGTTGTTTCTGACCGCGCTCGACATGTTGTTTGAACGCCGCGCCAAGCGTCGCGAAGACCAATCCGACGGCGAAACAGCCCTGCAAGATGATCCATCGGTCTTCCCGCTTGCCATGCCGTTGATCGCGGGACCAGGGTCTATTGCGACGGTCATCTTGTTGGCAGGGCAAAACCCTGGCGCTCAGGGTCTGGCGCTGGTTTTGGGGGTCACGCTATCTGTCTTGTTGGTCACTTACGTCTTTTTCCTTGGCGCCGGCACGTTGGAGCGGATTTTGGGGAAAACAGGGATCAACGTCATCACGCGACTGCTTGGAATGCTGTTGGCAGCCCTTTCGGTGCAGTTTGTCGTCGATGGGCTGAAAGCGCTTGGGTTCGGGTCTTAGGATGCAATTCAGCCGATCCGCCTTATATCATACTGGTGACTGCCTTAAGGACCGCGCGTTATGACTGGTGATCAACTTGGAAACCTCGCCTATATCGGGCTGATGCTCGCGGTGATCGGCGGGTATTTCTTCCTGAACAACCGTCTTAGCATGAACAAAACGCTGCAATATGCGGCGATCTGGGGATTGATCTTCATCGGGGGCATTGCGGCCTTCGGGCTTTGGGAAGACATTAAACGCGGCACGCCCTCACAAACCGTGTTCACTGATCAAGGACAGATTGAGGTGCCGCGTTCAAGCGATGGACATTACTATCTTACCATTTCGGTGAACGCTGTACCGATACGATTTGTGGTCGACACCGGAGCCACAGACATCGTCATGAGCCATTCTGACGCCGAAAAGATCGGGCTGGATTTAGACAATCTGACCTACTTCGGCCGTGCAATGACAGCCAATGGCGAAGTGCGGACAGCACCTGTGCGGCTTGATAGCCTGTCCGTCGGACCCATCGTGGACCGAAACATGTCGGCATGGGTGAACGAAGGCGAAATGAGCACATCCCTTCTTGGCATGGCCTATCTTCAACGGTTTGACCGTATCGAGATCAGCGGCGGACAGTTGATCCTGACGCGGTAGCCGAAGGCGCTTACCCGCAAGCGCTACGCCTCAGCCTTCTTCTCCCAACGACCCGAATCTTCGGACCAATATTGGGCAGAACACCCCGCACCGGTCAGCGCTTTCCATTGATCTCGGGCAACGGACAAAGCATCCGCGTCGTTTCCGTCAAACAAAATGCAAACCCGTTCCAGCGCCTTAACTTCGTCGGCGGTTACCTCAGCACCGTCCACTGCCATCACACAGACCGCATCGTTTCCAGCAGCACCTGTCGTCAGTAAAATCGGTTGATCTGCATCCGCAGGCCCGCCCGCAACGCCATGTGCGAGAAAGCTGTCGTTGGGACCCAGCCACAGCTTTTCATCCAGCCATTTCAACCGATCCGCATTTGCCCCACGCACAGCGATCCGCCAACCCGCCTGCTGCGCTTTGCCCAAAAGCAGGGGCAAAGTCGCTTCAAGCGGGTTTTGGGTCAGATGATAGAAAAAGGCAGCGCCCATTTAGTCGGCCTCAAACATATCCTTCACAAGCCGGTTCAAGGCCAGCACACCCCAGCCTGTAGCCCCCGTCGGCGCGTAGGTGGTTTCGGCTTTGACCGAGGCCACACCGGCAATATCGAGGTGGATCCAAGGGGTGTCGTCTTTGACAAAGCGTTGCAGGAACTGTGCAGCAGTGACCGACCCTGCGGCCCGCCCCCCGACGTTCTTCATGTCAGCGATGCGAGACTTCAACAGGTCATCATAAGCCTGCCCCAGCGGCATCCGCCATGCGCCTTCGCCTTCAGCACTGGCAGCTTTCAGGAACGCGTTGCACAGTGCATCATCGTTAGAGAACACGCCCGCATTGTCATGGCCAAGTCCGATGATAATGGCCCCCGTTAAGGTTGCCAGATCAATCATCCCCGACGGTTTGAACCGCTCTTGCGCGTACCACATGATATCGCACAGCACCAAACGGCCTTCGGCGTCGGTGTTGATAATCTCTACAGTGTCGCCCTTCATGGATTTCACGACATCACCGGGACGAGTAGCGTTGCTGGACGGCATGTTTTCAACCAACCCGACAATCCCCACAACGTTCGCTTTGGCCTTGCGCAGCGCCAAAGCCCGCATAGTGCCGGCAACAACCCCAGCGCCGCCCATGTCCATGGTCATGTCTTCCATACCGGCGGCTGGTTTCAAGGAAATCCCGCCAGTGTCAAAAACAACACCCTTACCGATCAAGGCAAGCGGTGCGTCACCTTTGGCGCCACCGTTCCATTCCATAACGACGACCTTGGACGGGCTGTCAGAGCCTTGACCAACAGACAAAAGTGTTCTCATTCCAAGCTTTGCAAGCTGATCTTCATCCAACACTTCAACTTTAAGACCCAAGGACGACATCTCATCCAAGCGGTTAGCGAATTCAGTCGTGGTCAAAACGTTGGCAGGCTCGTTGACCAAATCGCGGGTCATGTGCACGCCTTCGGCCATCGCCATCATGGGGGCTGCTGCCTCGGCCACGTCATCGGGCTTTGACACAAGAATACGCACAGGTGCGCTCGGCTCGCCCTTGTCGTCCGTTTTGTGCGGATCAAAGGTATAGCTGCGCATCGCGATCCCCAAAGCAAGCTCCGCCATGCGGGGACGACCGCTGCCCAAAACGGTCAACGCGGCTTTGCCTTTGGATTTCGCAAGCGACACACCCGCTTTGCGGGCATGGGTTACACCGGCACGTTTTGGCAGTGCCACCACATCGATGGCTTCGGCTGCCAGGCCGGCAGGATACGCGAGGCTCATCACCTGCCCGGGCTTTGCCTTTGCAAAGGCATCACCATCGATCAGGCGTTGAACGGCCCCTTTGGACAGACGGTTCACGCGCCGCGCACCAGCATCCAGCGATCCTTCCGCATCGACCAATACCGCGATGCGGCCTTCTGTTTCTTTCAGGTTTTCCAGATCTGTTGCGTGGAAGGTGATGGGTAGAATTGCGGTCATGATGCGGGCTCCTTTGCGCGGGTTGGAACAAGACCTAGCGCGGCAGTCAATCAAAGGCCAGATAGCAGTTTTCGTGGACCCCAAATTCGTCTACACTGACGTCAAAACAAGAAACAAGAACAGGCAAAGGACGGGAGATGTTTAGATACGACAAATACGTCCTATCGCAACTGCTTGTTCTGTTTGGCTTTTTCGCGCTCGTTCTGGTGGCTGTTTTCTGGATCAACCGCGCAGTTGTGCTGTTCGACAGGCTGATCGGGGATGGGCAATCCGCGATGGTCTTTCTGGAGTTTACGGCCCTTGGCCTGCCGAACCTTATTCGAACAGTGCTTCCTCTGTCTGCGTTTGCGGCTGCGGTCTATCTGACCAATCGGTTGAACAATGAAAGCGAATTGACGGTCATGACGGCAACGGGGTCCAGCCCGTGGAGGTTATCGCGGCCTGTGATCGTCTTCGGCGTCCTAACCGCGCTGATGCTGTCCGTTTTAACGCATTTTCTGGTGCCATCTTCACTGTATCAACTGTCTTTGAGAGAGGCAGACATCTCACGCAATGTGACCGCCCGCCTGCTCAGCGAGGGTGAATTTTTACATCCGACAGATGGGGTCACGTTCTACACCAGAAAGATCGAAACAGACGGAACGCTCCGCGATGTCTTCCTAAGCGACCAACGGAACCCTGAAAGGCATGTGACCTACACAGCAGCAGAATCGTTTTTGGTGCGCAAGGACGACGGGACCAATCTGATTATGGTCAACGGAATGGCCCAAACCCTGTCCCCGAACGAACAACGCCTGTCGACAGCCAACTTTTCGGATTTTTCTTACGATATCAGCACCTTAATCAAAGAAGACATCGTGGCAAGCCGGAGCATCCGAATGATCATGACGCCAAGCCTGATGATGGACCGCAAAGACGTTTTGCAAGAAACGACTGCAACGGCGGGTGTTTACGCCGAAGAACTCCATTCAAGGTTCACTCAACCCTTGTTTTGCATCGTGGCCGCATTGGTTGGGTTCGCGACATTGATGGCAGGCGGGTATTCGCGCTTTGGCGTCTGGCGAGAAGTCGGCATCGCCTTCGCCTTGCTGATTTTGCTCGAACTGATCCGCAACGTGGTCACTGACCCTGTACGCGATGATGCTGAACTTTGGCCGCTTCTTTATGTGCCGGCCGCGGTTGGTCTCGCCCTTAGCGCGGCATTGCTTTGGGTGTCGGCCCATCCTTCGTTTTTCGTGCGCCGCCGCAAGATGGGGGCGCCGTCATGATCTTGCATCTCTACTTTGCACGTCGGTTTGCAATGGCCTTTTTCCTGCTGGTAACAGTCTTTTTCGCGCTCATCCTGTTGGTCGACATGCTTGAACAGGTCCGAAAGTTTGGCGGTCAAGACGCAGTAGGCTTCCCAGAAATCCTGCAACTCAGCATTCTGAACACGCCTGAAACCATGAGCCAGATCATGCCCCTGATCATAATCCTTTCGACGGTCTGGCTGTTTCTAAGCCTCGCGCGCAGCAGCGAAATGGTGGTGACACGGGCTTCTGGCAGGTCTGCGCTCAGGGCGTTGTTTTCGCCTGTGGTGGTTGCATTTGTGATCGGCGGGTTGGCCGTTAGCACGCTCAATCCGATCGTTGCCGCGACCTCAAACCGGTATGAGACCCTTGCCGAAACCTACCGCAGCGGATCCGTTTCTGCCCTGTCCGTTGATGGCGGCGGGCTTTGGATGCGTCAGGGCAGCGAGGCTGGGCAAACTGTGATCCATGCCCGCCGAGCAAACGAAGATGCCAGCGCTTTCTTTGACGTGTCCTTTCTAGCATATGCGCCAGACGGAGGCCCGGCCCGCCGGATCGAGGCCGAGCGCGCAGCTTTGACAGATGGCGCATGGCAGTTGACCAATGCCAAGGTCTGGCCCCTGACCCGCGGTATAAACCCAGAGGCCAATGCAGTGTCACACGCGGCCTTAACGGTTAAAACGACCCTAACAGTCGAGCGGATTCGCGACGGGTTGGGCACGCCTTCAGGGATTTCGATCTATGATTTGCCCGCCTTTATCAATCAGTTGGATCAGGCTGGCTTTTCATCACGTCGACACCAGGTTTGGCTGCAATCGGAACTCGCCCGCCCATTTTTCCTTGTCGCCATGGTACTGGTTGCTGCATCCTTCACCATGCGCCATACCCGTTTCGGAGGGACAGGCGTTGCCGTCTTGTCTGCAGTCCTTTTGGGGTTCACGTTGTATTTTATACGGAATTTTGCGCAGATACTGGGGGAAAACGGGCAGATCCCCGTAACCCTAGCCGCCTGGGCACCGCCAGTGGCTGCGATCCTATTGGCAACGGGTCTTCTATTGCACGCGGAGGATGGGTAATGCGCCGTCTTCTAATCTGTCTTGTGCTTGTGATGGCCCTGCCCTTCGCAGCCCGCGCCCAGTCGACCGAGCCTGCGGTTCTGGTGGCCGATACCGTCGAAGTAACGCAAACAGGGTTGCTCGTGGCACGCGGCAACGTGGAAGCGTTGCAAGGCACACAGCGGCTTAGGGCGCAACAAATCAGCTATAACCGCGCGACCGGAGCGCTTTCGATTGTTGGCCCGATCACCCTGCAAGACGGGGATCAAGTGACCATCTTAGCGGATGCCGCAGAACTTTCACCGGATTTGCAAAACGGGCTGTTGACCGGCGCGCGTATGGTCATGAACCAGCAGTTGCAGCTTGCCGCGGTTCAAATCAACCGCACCCAAGGTCGTTACACGCAACTTTACAAAACGGCAGTGACGTCCTGTCGGGTCTGCGATGATGGTCGTCCGCCGCTGTGGCAGATCAGGGCAAAGCGGGTCATCCACGACAAAGTTGAAAAGCAGCTGTATTTCGATCACGCGCAGCTGCGGATCAAAGACGTTCCGATCCTTTATACACCGCGTCTGCGTCTGCCCGACCCTTCGCTGAAACGGGCAACAGGGTTTTTGATCCCGTCCATCCGGTCCACATCTCAGTTGGGTACCGGGTTGAAACTCCCCTATTTCATCCGACTTGGCGACCACAGGGACCTGACGCTAACACCCTACCTGTCAAGCTCCACCCGCACGTTGGAATACAGATACCGTCAGAAATTTCAGCGCGGGCAAGTCGAATTTGACGGAGCCTACACCCAAGACGACCTGATCGTTGGCAGATCGCGGTTTTATCTGTTTGGCGATGGAGCTTTTCATCTAGGCCGCAATTACTTGCTGACCTTTGATGTCGAAGTCACCAGCGATGATGCCTACCTGCTGGACTACGGATATTCAAACAAGGACCGGCTCGATAGCGAAATTGCAATCAGCCGGACGCGCCGCGATGCGTTCTTTCGGATCGGGTTGATCGGGCTGCGAACGCTGCGCGACGGCGAAGATAATTCACTGATCCCTACCGTCGTGGGTGATCTGGAATTTGAGCGTCGCTACCCAAGCCCCTCTATCGGCGGCGAGATACGCGTGGCAGCCTACGCGCATACGCATTTCAGAAGCTCCGACGCAGATATTCTGGGCCGCGACATGGACCGGATCACAGCCAGTGCGCATTGGGTCCGCAATTGGAGCCTGCGCTACGGCCTTCAAGCCAACACCAAAATCGGGTTCGCTGCTGATGCGTTCAATACCCGTCAAGACAGCCGGTTTGTCAAAGCTGTGAGCGAGTTCACTACGCAGGGGCTGATTAGCTTGCGGTATCCAATGGTAAAACGGACAGCCGGTGCGACCACGTTCCTAGAGCCCATTGTGCAGGTCGCGTGGTCAAGCGGCAGCCAAGCAAACATACCCAACGACGAAAGCCAAAGGGTTGAGTTCGATCAAGGCAACCTGCTGTCCCTGTCGCGGTTCCCTGCCCCCGATCGCCGCGAATACGGACGTGTGACAACCATCGGCTTGAACTGGGCGCGCTACGCCGACAATGGCTGGCAAAGCCACCTGTCGTTCGGGCAGATCAGGCGGACAGAAGCCCTGTCCGGTCTTGGATCATCGAGCGGTTTGGGCGGCACAACATCCGATTTCCTTTTGGCAGGCCAATTGATCACACGAGACGGATTGGCGCTGACAGGCCGCAGCCTGTTCGATGAAAGCTTTGATTTTTCAAAGGCAGAGCTGCGCGCGGATTGGGTCCACAAAAAAGGAACGCTGGCGGCAAGCTATGTCTGGCTCAACGAAAACGGGCCGGACAGTGTGTCGGAACTTACGCTTGATAACAGCTACCGCTTTAGCCGCCATTGGACAGCCAAGGTCAACACGCGCTACGACCTGCGCAACAACGAAGCCGCCAGTGCCGGGATCGGATTGCTCTACCGGAACGAATGCATTGAAGTCGATCTTAGCTTGAAGCGGCGCTTTACTGCCTCAACAACGGTTGAGCCTTCGACCGATTTCGGGTTTACCGTAGCCTTAAAAGGGTTCAACGCCCAAAGTGGAACAGAAAGATACGTTCAGTCATGCAAAAACTAGGCACATCAGCAGTCACTTGGATCAAACGTACAGCAATGGCGTCAGCCATTGGGCTTGGGGCCTCGCTCGCTGCGGTGCCCGCAACCGCTCAGAACCTATTTGCACCAGCCGTTTTGGTAAACGAAGACGCGGTCACGAACTTTGAAATTCAACAAAGGCAGCGGTTCTTGCAACTGCTGAACGCGCCCGGAACGTCGTCGGGAGAAGTGGTTGAGGCCCTGATTGAAGACCGTCTGAAAATGCAGGCGGCCAAGTCGTTGGGCTTGGTCCCAACCGAAGAAGGCATCGAGCAAGCGCTCGAAGAGTTTGCAGGGCGCGCGAACCTAAGCCGCGCTGAATTCACTTCCGCGCTCAAGCGTGCAGGCGTTGACGCAGAAACCTACCGCGATTTTGTGGTCATCGGCATCACTTGGAGAGAGGTCGTTCGCGCGCGTTTCAATGGCCGTGTCCAGATCACAGACGCAGAGATTGACCGCGCGCTTGGTGCCTCTGGCAGCTCTGGCGGCGTGCGCGTTTTGATATCTGAAATCATTATGCCCGCTCCACCGCAGCAAGCCGCAGCCGTGCAAGCCCGCGCAGAACGGATTTCGCAGATCACAACGATTGCAGGCTTCTCAGCCGAAGCCCGCCGGTATTCGGCGACAGCCTCACGCGGCGCAGGCGGACGTCTGCCTTGGATGGATATCAACAAATTGCCTCCACAACTGCGCGGTATCATTCTAGGGCTTGCCCCCGGCGAGGTGTCAGACCCAATCGGCATCCCAAACGCTGTGGCCCTGTTTCAACTGCGCGACATTGAAGAAACAACCGCGCCACGGCCTGACTATTCAGCCATCGAATACGCCGCCTATTTCATTCCGGGCGGTGACGCTGCCCGCGCGCAAGCTGAAACGCTAAAGGGTCAGATCGACACCTGTGATGATCTTTATGGTGTCGCCCAAGGTCAGCCCGAAGAGGTCTTGGAACGCACATCCAAAACACCCGCCGACCTGCCAAGCGATATTGCGATTGAGCTGGCAAAGCTTGATGCAAACGAAGTCTCCACGGCCTTGCGTCGCGGCGATAACGTGATGTTTTTGATGCTTTGCGGACGGACAGCGGCCATCAACGAAGAAACGACGCGCGAAGATGTGGCCAGTGCCCTGCGTCAGCAACGGCTAGTTGGATATGCGGACAGCTATTTGGAACAGCTGAAGGCAGACGCGACAATCATCGTCAAATGACCATGCCCCCCATCGCGCTCTGCTGTGGGGAGCCTGCGGGCATTGGACCCGAAATTGCCGTTAAGGCATGGTCGGCATTGAAATCGGACATCGCGTTCTTCTGGATCGGGGATCCTGATCATCTTCCGGCCGGAACCCAGTTTGAGCGGATCACAAAGCCAAGTGAAGCGGCCTCAGTCATGCCGCGCGCGCTTCCTGTTTTGGAACATACCTTCGACGGCAAAGCCACGTCGGGCAGACCTGACCCCAAGAACGCCCAAGGTGTGATCGACGTAATCGCCCGTGCTGTTGAGCTGGCGAAAGCGGGCGAGGTGTCGGCAATTTGTACCGCGCCTATTCACAAAAAGGCACTCAAAGACGGGGCTGGTTTCGCCTATCCCGGACACACCGAATATCTGGCTGCTTTAGCGGGCGTGGACCGTGTTGTTATGATGCTGGCAGGCCCTGACCTGCGGGTCGTGCCTGCGACGATCCACATTCCATTAAAAGACGTTCCGGCTGCTTTGACCCCTGAAAGCCTGCGCGAAACGCTCCACATTACGGCCAAGGCCCTGACAACGGATTTCGGCATCTCACAGCCAAAGATTGCCGTAGCTGGCCTGAACCCTCATGCAGGCGAAGGCGGGGCCATAGGGGTGGAAGAACTGGAATGGATCAATGACCTGATCGCCGATCTGGCGACAAAAGGCATGCGCGTCACGGGCCCGCATCCGGCAGACACCATGTTTCACGCCGCCGCCCGCGCGCGCTACGACGCAGCGGTGTGCATGTACCACGATCAGGCGCTTATCCCGATAAAGACGCTCGATTTTGATCGGGGTGTGAATGTGACCTTGGGTCTGCCCTTCATTCGCACCTCGCCCGATCACGGCACAGCCTTTGATATTGCAGGCAAAGGCATTGCGAACCCCACCAGCCTGATCGAGGCGTTGAAACTGGCGGACACTATGGCCCGTGGCAGCCGCGATGCATAACCATCAAAGAATGACAAATACATGAGCGCCATCGACGATCTACCCCCTCTGTCAAAGGTGATCGCTTCTCATGGGTTGAGCGCGCGCAAGTCTTTGGGGCAGAATTTTCTGCTGGATTTGAACCTGACCGCCAAAATCGCACGAATGGCAGGTGACTTGGAAGGCAGCGACGTGCTGGAAATCGGGCCCGGGCCCGGGGGTTTGACGCGCGGGCTGCTTGCAGAAGGGGCACGGCGTGTTCTGGCCATTGAGAAAGACACAAGATGCATGCCCGCGCTAGACGAAATCGCAGCCGCCTACCCTGACCGGTTGAGCATCATCAACGGCGACGCGCTGGAAATTGACCCGCTCGTACATTTGACACCGCCCATCCGCGTTGCAGCCAACCTGCCCTACAACATCGGGACCGAGCTTTTGGTGCGTTGGTTGACCCCAAAAGACTGGCCGCCCTTCTGGGAAAGCCTGACACTGATGTTCCAGCGTGAGGTCGCGGAACGCATCGTCGCCAGCCCCGGTTCAAAAACCTACGGGCGATTGGCCATTCTGGCCCAATGGCGGGCGGATGCAAAAATTGTGATGTCCCTGCCACCAGAGGCGTTCACGCCCGCGCCCAAAGTCTCAAGCGCGGTGGTTCATCTGACGGCCCTTCCAAAGCCACGCTTTGAGGCCGATGCAGCCGTGTTGAACCGTGTGGTTGCAGCAGGCTTCAACCAAAGGCGCAAAATGCTGCGGGCGTCACTGAAGGGCGTCGCACCAGACATCGAAGACAGGCTAACCGCCGCCGGTATCAAACCGACGGAACGGGCAGAACAGGTCTCACTTGAACAATTCTGTGCGCTCGCACGCGAAGTGGCGAAAACCTAAACCTATTCGGCAGCTTTAGGGGTGTCACCACCGGCGCTTTGATCCGGCTCGGCCTTAGGCTTGGGTTTGCGGCGCGGGGAACGGCGGGGTTTGCTTTCAGGTGTCTCAACCAAACCACTGTCCTCGGCGGTATCGACAACCACAGGCTGGTCAGAGCCGTCATGTTGGGGCGCAGCGGCAGGTTGCTGCTGGCTTTCACGTTCCTGACGCTCTGCGCGTTCACGGTCGCGTTCAGCCTGACGTTCGCGGTTCTGACGCTCTTGCTCTTCGCGGCGGGCTTCTTGTTCCTGACGCTGCTTTTCTTGCTCTTTGGTGGCAACGGCCAGAAGGCGCAAATAGTGTTCGGCATGTTGCTGAAAGTTCTCAGCCGCGACACGGTCATTCGACAGTTGTGCATCGCGCGCCAACTGGTTGTACTTGTCAATAATCTGCTGCGGCGTACCGCGCACTTTACCTTCCGGCCCCGAGCTGTCGAACACACGGTTGATGACACTGGCGCCAGAATTTTGATTGCGATTGCGGTTGTTTTTGTTCCGCGAACGGGATTTGGACGATCTCATTTAACTTTCGTCAGCCTTATGGTCATTTGGCGAAACCGGTTTTGCGCCTCGTGCGCTCTGATAATTCCCGGGTTGCGACATGTGGGGCTTGGTGTTGCGCGGAAGGGCAGAATCCATTCCGGTGCGTCAACACCCCTCAAAAAGCATGTTGAGGCGTTTCAGACAAGAGAAATTGCGCGCATTAAGCCTCTTTTTGCCGGTATTCGCGAAGATTCCGCCGAATTATCCCCGCTTTACGGCCAAAACCACACGATCACGCCCGTCCAAGTCAGGTAGAACCCGCACGTCTTCGAACCCACAGCCCTCGAACATCGCAGCCACTGCCGGTCCTTGTGTATGCCCGATCTCAACCATCAACCGCCCGTTTGGCATCAAAAACTGCCCCGCTTGACGCGTGATTGTGCGATACGCACTCAACCCGTCTGCATTGTCGGTCAATGCCAAGGGCGGCTCATGGTCGCGCAATTCGGGGGCGACGCCCAGCATTTCAGCAGCTGACAGGTAGGGCGGGTTCGCGACGATCAAATCAAACTGGCCCTCAACCTTGGAAAACCAGTCCGATTGGATGATCTCAACCCGATCTGACACGCCATGCAGCACCGCATTCGCACTGGCTTGCAAACAGGCCGCTTCCGACACATCGCAGCCCAATCCACTGGCCTCGGGTCGTTCGGCCAGCAAGCTTACCAAAATACATCCCGACCCGACGCCCAAGTCCAACACCCGATCAAACGGGGCCGCCAAGGCCAGATCCACAAGTGTTTCAGTATCGGGTCGCGGGTCAAGAACATCCGAGCTGACCTTGAAATTGCGCCCGTAAAAGGCACGCTCGCCCACCAAATGGCTGACAGGCACCCGCACTGATCGCAGCGCAATCATATGCTCAAACCGGTCTTCTATCTCGGCGCTCAACTCCTCTGGCGCGATCAATGTCACCCGAGAGGCATCAATGCGTGCGGCATGAGCCAACAGAACGCGCGCATCTCGGGCCGGATCATCGACACCAGCTGCGCGCAAACGGGACGCAGCCGCGGCCAGTGCCTCAGCCGCAGTCATCCGTTCATCTCGGCAAGTAATCTGGCCTGATCATCCGCCGTCAATGCATCGATCATTTCGTCAAGATCACCCGCAATCACAGCATCAAGCTTGTAGAGCGTGAGATTAATCCGGTGGTCGGTCATACGCCCTTGCGGAAAGTTGTACGTCCGGATCCGTTCCGATCGATCCCCACTGCCAACCTGACTGGACCGCGCGTCTGATCGTTCATCATCAATCCGCTGGCGTTCGGCATCATAGAGCCGTGTTTTTAGCACCTGCATCGCGATCTCGCGGTTCCGGTGCTGGGATTTTTCGGAACTGGTGACAACGATACCGCTGGGAATGTGTGTAATCCGAACAGCAGAATCGGTGGTATTCACGTGCTGGCCACCTGCCCCGCTGGAGCGCATCGTATCAATGCGTATGTCGTTTTGATCGATGTGAATATCGACGTCTTGGGCTTCTGGCAAAACAGCCACCGTCGCAGCCGAGGTATGGATACGACCGCCACTTTCGGTTGTCGGCACGCGCTGCACACGGTGGACACCGCTTTCATACTTGAGACGGGCAAAGACGTTCTCGCCTTTGACATGGGCGACAACTTCCTTGATGCCGCCAAGTTCGGTCAGTTGCTCTTCGATGATATCGAACTTCCAGCCACGGGCTTCGGAATAGCGCTGGTACATGCGCAGCAAGTCACCAGCGAAAAGTGCGGCCTCATCACCGCCCGTACCAGGCCTGATCTCAAGCATCGCGGGCTTGGTATCCGCTTCATCCTTGGGCAAAAGCGCCAGTTGCAGCGCCATCTCAGCATCGGGCAAGGCGGCTTTCAAAACCGGCAATTCCTCTTCGGCCAGATCCTTCATTTCGGGATCAGCCAGCAGTGCGGTGGCGTCGTCGATGTCAGCAGTCAGTTTGCGGTAGGCCGTGATTTGTTCAATCAAAGGCCGCAAATCGGAATACTCTTTCGCCAAAGACGCAATATCCGCCCCTTCAGCGCCTTCGGCCATCTTGGCCTCAAGGAACTGAAACCGCTGGGAAATCTGTTCAAGGCGATCACTTGGTATCATGGGACGGGTGTCCAACATGCAAAGGCTTTGGTCAAGCGAAAGGATGTGCTAGACTGTATCCATGTTGAGAGCCGTACTCACCTTCGCCATTCTCGCCAGCCCGGCTGCTGCGGATGTCACCGGACCGGGTGGAAAAACAATTGATTGTTATTGCACCGACCGCGCTGGAAGCCGGATTGAACTGGGACAGACCATCTGCATGCAGGTCGACGGGCGCATGTTCATGGCGCAATGCCAGATGTCGTTGAACGTGCCGATGTGGCGGGAAGTTCAAGCAGGATGCCTCAGCTCAGAGCTGCAAAGCATCAATCCAAGCTTTCACACGCTTTCGATTGACACCAAGGTCTGATTTCCCAAACCGAGACCGCGCATTTAGCTCCAGATAGGGCGCGTTGGCCCCCTCGATCAAATCACTGTGCACGCCCACGGTCGTGAAATCAGGGTACCCCATCAGTTTTGAGCGGGTCATATAAGTCATCTGCCCCTCTGCGACCGATCCCGCAACCAAGCTGGTCCCAGATGTTGCGCGGGCAATCGCATCCAAACGGGTTAAAACATCCGCCCCATCCCGCCCGTCCAGCAAAACGCGCTGCATATATGACCTAGGGCCAGCCTTCTCCATCACACCCGCAGCGCCTCGGACATGCACAGCGAACCCATCGCTGGACGCCAAGCGCACATAAACTGCAAAGCCAACAAACAAGACCAGCAAAGCGACAAGAACCACCCCAAAACCCATGCGCCACTCCTTCATTTTTCCAAAAATACTCAAGACACTGCTAGCGGTAAGCGACACCCGGCAAAATGCAGAGCAGTTCATACACCAAGTTCGCCGCCGTCAAAGCCGTATTCCCCGATGGATCATAGGGCGGCGAAACTTCAACCATGTCGCAGCCCACAATGTTCAAGCCCTTAAGGCCACGGATCAGCTCCATGGCTTGCGGGGTGGTCAGCCCGCCGATTTCCGGCGTGCCTGTGCCAGGCGCAAAAGCCGGATCAAGACTGTCGATATCATAGGTGATGTAAACAGGTTGCTCAGACCCGATATCGCGCCTGATTTCGCCTGCTAGCGGCGACAAAGACCGCAGCCACAGCTCGGGCGACAAGAACTGCTGAAAGCCCCAACCTTGGGCTTCGGAAAAGTCTTCCGACGAATACCCAGTGCCCCGCAACCCAATTTGGTAAGTCTTTTCGGGGATAATCAACCCTTCTTCATAGGCACGACGAAATACAGTGCCATGGGCTTCTTTCTCACCGAACATATGCGCGTTCACATCCGCATGCGCATCCACATGGATCAAAGCCACAGGACCATGCTTGGCCGCAATCGCGCGCAGGATGGGCAAAGTGATCGTATGATCCCCGCCCAGCGCAACCGGGATCACATCATAGTTCAAGATCCTCGCGTAACTCTCAGAAATGATACGAATACTATCGCTCAACGAGAACGTATTGATCGCCAAATCCCCAATATCCGCGACCTGAAGACTGTCAAACGGGGCAGCACCAGTTTGCAGGTTATAAGGCCGGATCATCGCGCTTTGCTCACGGATCTGCTTGGGACCCGTGCGCGTACCCGACCGCCAGCTGGTGCCAATATCAATCGGAACCCCCGTGATCGCTACGTTCAATCCGGTCAGATCATTCGCAGAAGGCAAGCGCATGAACGTCTGCGGTCCGGAAAACCGCGCCAGATCATTGCCGCTGATGGGCTGGTTCTTTGGCAAATCACTCATGTGCGCAGGTTCCATCCGATCAAGTTCAATAACTCTGTCGCCACATGCGCACCTGCAATGGCAGTGGCCCCCGTGGTGTCAAAGGGCGGCGAGACTTCAACAACATCCCCGCCCTTGATGTCAATCCCCGCCAAATCGCGCAGCAGCTTGGCCGCCTGTGCCGAGGTCAATCCGCCCCAAACAGGTGTCCCTGTCCCGGGGGCATAGGCCGGATCAAGTCCGTCAATGTCAAAACTCAAGTAGACCGGATTGTCCCCAACGATCTGTTTGGCCTTTGCCGCCACAGCAGCAGGCCCAATTTCGTGCACTTCTGCGGCGTCGATGATGTTCACGCCCAAAGTGTCCTCATTTGTGGTGCGAATACCGATCTGGACAGACCGCGCAGGGTCCACCAGTCCGGATTTTACGGCCTTATAGAACATGGTGCCGTGATCAATGCGGTCCATGTCATCATCGACCCAAGTATCCGTATGGGCATCCACTTGGATCAGGGACATGGGCCCGTATTTTTCGGCGTAAGCCCTGAGAATGGGAAAACTGATGTAGTGATCGCCGCCCAAAACAACGCTGGCAGCACCGGCATCCAAGATACCTTTGATATGCTTGGTCAACGCAGCGGGGAACGCAGGAATATTGGCATAATCAAACGCCAGATCGCCATAGTCGACGATTGCAAACGCGCTCAGCACGTCAAAGGGCCAACCGTAAGGGGCATCTGGGGCCTGCAACGCACTGGCCTCACGGATCGCGCGCGGGCCAAGCCGTGTTCCGGGCCGATTTGTCACCGCCTGATCGAAAGGCACGCCTGTGACCGCAATATCAACGCCGGTCAGGTCTTTGGTATACTTGCGGCGCAGAAACGATGTGGCACCCGCAAAGGTCAGCTCAAAACTAGGGCCTTTCAGATCTTCGCGGGTAAAGGCCATGTCCATGTGCTTGGCTGCATCTTCTAGTGCCATATCACTTGCCTCCCACGGGCTGGGTCACTTCGACCATGCGGGCAAAGAAGGATGCACCCACCGGCGCCACTTCGTCGTTAAAGTTGTACTCAGGATGGTGCAACGTCGCGCTCTCGCCCTGCCCTAAAAACAGATAAGCACCGGGGCGTTCTTGCAGCATATAGCTGAAATCCTCAGCCCCCATTTCGCGGCCGGCTTCGGCAATGACGTTTTGCGCGCCTGCAACTTCGACAGCGACACCCGCAGCCAAAGCAGCCTTATCAGGATCATTCACAGTCGCAGGATACCCTTTGACGTAATCCAGCTTTGCCTCCACCCCGTAGCTGGCAGCCTGCCCCGCCACAATCGCTTCCATCCGGTCCATAACCATCGCCTGAACAGCCGGATCAAAGGTGCGCACAGTGCCGTTGATATAGGCCGTTGCGGGGATGACGTTGTCGACGGTGCCTGTGTGGATCTGAGTGACCGAGATCACCAGATCGTTCAAAGCATAGTGATTACGGCTGACAATGGTCTGAATAGCTTGGGTGATCCCACAGGCGGCCACAACGGGATCGCAGGTGTCATGCGGCATCGCCCCATGCCCGCCAACGCCATCAATATTGATGTGAAAGGTATCCACGGCCGCCATGATCGGACCAGAACTGGTATAGAACGCGCCCATATCAAAGCCGGGCGCATTGTGCAGGGCATAGACCTCGCCGATATCAAAGGTATCCATGATCCCTTCTTGAACCATCACCTCTGCACCGCCGCCAGTTTCTTCGGCAGGTTGGAAGATCAGCGCGACACGGCCTGAAAAGTTTCGGGTCTCGGCCAGATACTTGGCCGCACCCAGCAACATGGTGGTGTGCCCATCATGCCCGCAGGCGTGCATCTTGCCCTCATGAGTGCTGGCATAGTCCAAACCAGTGGCCTCAGGGATAGGCAGGCCATCCATATCGGCGCGCAGGCCAATGGTTGGTCCCTCACCCTGCCCGTTGATGATTGCCACGATGCCGGTTGTGGCAAAGCCTGTGTGCACCTCATCAACGCCGAACTCGGCCAGCCGGTCTTGGACAAAGGCGGACGTCTTGTGACATTCGACACCCAGTTCAGGGATCGTGTGCAGATGCCTGCGCCACGCGGTCATATCACTGGCATATCCGGCAATGCGGTTAACGATGGGCATGGGGTGGACTCCTGTCGCGGGCTTGCGTTTGATGCACAAGACCACAAAACCAAGGACCCCTTCAATGGCTGATGACGCGCTGATCCATGATCCGAACGGGGGAATGCCACGGCTTTTGGAAATCATGCGCCGATTGCGCGACCCGAACAGCGGCTGCCCTTGGGATATTGAGCAAGATTTCAACACCATCGCGCCCTACACGATCGAAGAAGCCTATGAGGTCGCAGACGCAATTGAACGACAGAACTGGGCCGATCTGGAAGGAGAGCTTGGCGATTTACTGCTGCAAACAGTCTATCACGCGCAGATGGGGGCCGAGGCCGGACACTTCAGCTTTGACAGCGTGGTCAAATCGATTTCGGACAAAATGGTGTCACGTCATCCGCATGTGTTCGGGGACGAGTCCCGTGACAAGTCCGCTGACCAGCAAACCGCAGATTGGGAAAAGATCAAAGCGGCAGAACGGGCGGGCAAAAAGCAATCCGGCACGCTTGACGGGCTGACAGTTGGCCTACCCGGCATGACGCGGGCTGTGAAGATGCAAAAGCGGCTGGCACGGGTGGGCTTTGACTGGGCCGATACCAGCGATGTCCTTGATAAAATCAATGAGGAATCGCGCGAGCTGGTAGAAGCCCGCGACACCAAGGACGCCGATGAGATGGAGGCTGAGTTTGGTGATCTGATGTTCGTGCTCGCCAATCTGGCGCGGCATCTGGACATTGACCCTGAAGCGGCGGTGCGACGCACCAACGCCAAAGTCGAACGCCGCTTTGCCAGCATTGAAGCCGCCTTGGCCAAAACAAGTCGCACCCCGAAAGACAGCACCCTGTCCGAAATGGACGCGCTTTGGGATCAGGCGAAAGCCGAGGAGAAGAACAAAGGCGCGATGAATTGAAACAAAGCACATCAAAAGCAAACCGACTGTTTGACCGCGCCTGCGATCTGGGCGATCAACGCGGCTGTTAAGTCTTCAAAGGACAGTGGTCATGGCCCCTCGCAAAATCATCATCGATACGGATCCGGGACAGGATGATGCGGTCGCCATTCTACTGGCGCTCGCCAGCCCCGAAGACATTGATGTTTTGGGGATCACATGCGTCGCGGGTAATGTGCCGCTTGAGCTGACGCAAAAGAACGCGCGGATCGTCTGTGAACTGGCAGGTAAACCTGAAACGCTCGTGTTCGCAGGTTGTGATAAGCCCTTGGGGCGGGACCTGGTCACAGCCGAGCACGTCCACGGCAAAACGGGCCTTGATGGACCGACCTTGCCAGACCCAACCATGTCCTTGCAGGAACAACACGGCGTTGACTACATCATCGACACCTTGCGCGCGCACGAGGCTGGAACAGTTACGCTGTGCCCGCTTGGCCCTTTGACCAATATCGCGACGGCTTTTGAAAAAGCGCCTGATATCGTAGCAAAGGTGCAAGAAATCGTTCTGATGGGCGGCGGATACTTTCAAGGCGGCAACATCACCCCAACCGCTGAATTCAACATCTACGTCGATCCGCAAGCCGCTGATATTGTTTTTAAATCAGGAGTTCCGATTGTGGTGATGCCGCTTGATGTGACGCACAAGGCACTGGTGACCAAGCCGCGCAACGATGCCTTTCGGGATTTGGGCACCGCCGCAGGCATAGCCGTCGCGGAAATGACTGACTTCTTTGAACGCTTCGACAAGGAAAAATACGGGTCCGCGGGCGCGCCGCTTCATGATCCTTGTGTGACAGCCTATCTGATCAAGCCTGACTTGTTTTCGGGGCGGCATATCAACGTCGAAATCGAAACACAGTCCGAGCTTACGATGGGCATGACCGTCGCAGACTGGTGGCGGGTCACAGACCGCGCACCCAATGCAACCTTCATGGGTGACATTGATGCAGACGGGTTCTTTGCCCTTCTGACAGAGCGGATTGGCCGGTTATGAGCGCCAATCTTACCCTTGCCCGCCCAGAGGACTTGGAAAAAGTCGTCTCGTTGGTTGAGCGGTTTCATGAAGAAATGAAGATTGACCAAACCGCAGACAGGCGACGGGAAAGCCTTGTGCCATTGCTTGCTGGCAGCCCACACGGGGCGGTCTATCTGATCGGGCCGCGCGCTGCAGCCTTGGGGTACATCGTGGTTACTTTCGGGTGGTCCATCGAATTTGGCGGTCTTGATGCCATTCTGGACGAACTTTACATACGCCCCAATATCCGTGGTCGAGGTATCGCATCCGAAGCCCTGCTTGCGTTGTCCAAAGCACTTGGGTCCGCGGGTGTGAAAGCCTTGCATCTGGAAGTGGACCGCGAAGATGACAGCACGCGCCGGCTTTACACACGCGCCAAGTTCGAAGAGCGGGACAGATATATGCTGATGTCTCGGGTGCTTTCATGAAGCACACCAAAGAGAGCAAAACGATATGACGCGCATCGCCTTCGACAACAGCTACGCGGCGCTGCCCGCGGCTTTCTACACTGCACAATCACCGATCCCTGTGAAAGACCCCCATCTTTTGGCATGGAACGACGATCTCGCGGCGTGTCTCGGCATGCCTGACATGAGCAATGATGAGAAAGCGCAAGTGTTTTCCGGCAATCAAGTGCCCGAAGGCGCAAGCCCTTTGGCGCAGCTTTATTCGGGGCACCAGTTCGGCACATACAACCCACAGCTTGGCGACGGACGCGCGGTTTTGCTGGGTGAAGTGCAAGGAACCGATGGCCAAAGGCGCGACATTCAACTGAAAGGGTCAGGGCCAACGCCCTATAGCCGTGCGGGCGATGGGCGGGCATGGCTCGGGCCGGTGTTGCGCGAATACGTGGTGTCAGAGGCCATGCATGCCCTTGGCATCCCTACCACCCGCGCGCTGGCCGCTGTCAGCACCGGAGAGCCTGTTTACCGCGAAAGCATCTTGCCCGGCGCGGTCCTGACCCGCGTAGCCAGCAGCCATTTGCGCGTCGGCACCTTTCAGATCTTTGCCCATCGCGGCGAGATTGAGAACCTCAAGACGCTGACAGACTACGCAATCGCGCGACACTACCCAGATGCGAAAGGCCCCATGGGTTTGCTCAAGGCCGTACGCGATGCCCAAGCACAGCTGATCGCGCAGTGGATGTCTGTGGGGTTCATTCATGGGGTCATGAACACCGACAATTCATCCATCTCAGGCGAGACAATCGACTACGGGCCTTGTGCCTTTCTGGACAGCTATCACCCCGACACCGTGTTTTCGTCTATCGATCAAATGGGACGCTACGCCTATTCCAATCAGCCTGACATCGCTGTGTGGAACCTCGCGCAACTCGCCACCGCTTTGATCCAACAGATGGATGACAAAGAGGCCGCAATTGAGGAAGCAACCGAGATCGTACACGCCATGCCCCCATTGATCCAAAGACACTGGCGCAAAAGGTTTGGTCAGAAAATCGGTATCGTGGATGCGACCGAGGCTGACATGGACCTGGTCAGCGCACTGCTGTCGATGATGGCGGAGCAGAAAGCCGATTTCACCAATACGTTCAGCGCCTTGGCGTCAGACACAGCCCGCGATCAGTTTACAGACAGAGACGGCTATGACGGATGGGACGTGAATTGGAAGGCCCGCCTGTCGCAGGAGAAAGACCCGCAACCCGTCATGGCACAGGCGAACCCTGTGCTGATCCCGCGCAACCACCGTATCGAGCACATGATCGAAGCTGCTGTGCAAGGCGACATGCAACCTTTTGAGCGTCTGTCTGAAGCCCTAAAGACACCTTTCACTGAGACAGATGCGGAGCTTTCAAATCCACCAAGCCCGAGCGAAGTGGTTCCTGCTACGTTCTGTGGAACATAGCCTAGGGACGCCTCCGGCGGGAGTATTTTCAAAAGGGTAAAGCTAAGCAGGTTTGCGGTTGATCAAGAAGATACCGCCCGCCACCAAGGCAAGCGCGACCCAAAGCTCTGGCCCGACATCTTCGTTTAGCAACAGCCAGCCAAGGGCCACAGAAAAGATTGGCGATAGAAAACTGAACGAGGCCACGCCCGACGCCGGATAGATTTTGAGCAACCAGAACCACAGCAGGAACCCAAAGCTCGCCACTGCAAAGATCTGGAACACCAGTCCTGCGATATGGATCGGCTGCACATCACGGATCAGGTCCCCCAGCAGCGGCGCCAGAAGCAAAAGAATGGGACCAGACACCGCCACCTGCCAAAACAGTTGCTCCACCGGCGACACTTTGGAAATCGGCGACAGCCGCGCCATCAGTGCAATTGCAGCCCAACACAGCGCGGACGTCAAAGCCAGAACGTCACCCGCCCAGCTGACATCCCCGCCATCGCGGTTTGACATCGCAACAACAACGCCCGCCATTGCCAAGACAAGGCCGACCGTGCGCACCGGCGATAGACGCTCTGCCGGCAGAAGAACATGCGATGCAACCGCAAGCCAGACCGGCATGGAATAGAATATAACGCTGGCGCGGGATACAGACGTTAGATCAAGAGCGTTGTACAAGCACATAAATTCAAACGCAAAAATACTGCCCGTGATGACACCCGCCCGGACAACAGGACGCGACATATCCAATCCAATGCCGCGAAAGCGCATCCAAACCAGCAAGACAAGCGTGGCCCCGACCGAGCGCAAGGCGGCTTGAAATACCGGCCCAATCCCGTCCACGGTCACCTTGATGACAACCTGATTGGTCGCAAGCAGCAGCGCAAACCCGATAAGAAACGCGGCACCCACCGCGTCAATATGATCTTTCCGTTCCATGTGGCTCAGAAGGACGGGCAGCCCCGCAACTGTCAACCTGTTTTGGGTCCGGCTGGATTAGGGTCGCCCCCCGTGATACCCCGCCAGACGAAATCAAAGGATCGACCCCATGACATTTCTGCAAATTGCATCGCTGATGATCGTTCTGGCCGGCGCGTTTGGCGCGATCAACTATCTGTTCCTGCGATTGCCGGCGGCCATTGGCATCCTTGTTGTTGCCTTGCTCGCCTCGTTCGCCTTGCTGGGGTTGGACTGGGTTCTGCCTTCCCTGGAAATCGCCGCACAAATGCGAGGCCTCATATCCGAGATCGAGTTTTCAGAAGCCCTACTGGAAGGCATGTTGGGTCTTTTGCTGTTCGCAGGGGCGCTGCACGTCAAACTCAGCGATCTAAGGCAGGAATGGGCTGTGGTCTTTTTGATGGCCACAATCGGGGTCGCACTGTCGACGGCTGTTGTGGGTCTGGGCTTCTGGTGGCTTACGGGCATGCCCATCATGATTGCTTTGGTCTTTGGGTCGCTCATTTCACCCACTGATCCGGTTGCCGTGCTCGGGGTGCTTAGGGCCGCGAACCTGCGCAAATCGCTTGAGACCAAAATCGCTGGCGAGTCCCTTTTCAACGATGGGGTCGGATATGTTGTGTTTTTGGTGCTGGTCGGGCTCGCTTTTCCGGCAATGGACGCTCATGGCGCAGATCACACTGACAGTCAGGCCTTAGCCGCGGCCAAGCTGTTCTTCCAGGAAGCGGTCGGTGGCGCCGTTCTGGGGCTTGTCTTGGGTTGGCTGACCTTTCGGGTCATGCGCCGGATCGATGATTACGCGCTAGAGGTGCTTATCACCCTTGGGCTGGCCTTTGGCGGGTACGAGCTTGCGGTGTGGTTGCATGTCTCAGCCCCCATTATGGCCGTCTGCGCAGGGTTGCTGATCGGGGATATCGGCGCAAAGCATGGCATGTCTGAACAAACGCGCGACTACGTCGAAGCCTTCTGGGAAATGGTGGACGAGATCCTGAACGCAGTTTTGTTCCTGCTGATCGGGTTCGAAGTCTTTGCAATCACCTTTGAGGCCGACCTGCTGACCACAGGTGTCGCCGCCATCGGATTGGCACTTGTGGCGCGCCTGATGGCCGTGGCGGTGCCCGTATTGCTACTACGTCCTTTCCGCCAATTCAGCCGTGATGTGATCCCGATTATGACCTGGGGGGGGCTTAAAGGCGGGATATCGGTCGCACTGGCGCTGTCCCTGCCAGACAATGAATGGAAACCGCTGATCCTGACCGCAACCTATGTGGTCGTCATTTTCTCTATTATCGTCCAAGGCTTGACGGTGACACGGCTGGCAACTTGGCTGGACCGCGAACAAGAATTGGTCTAGGCGCGGATTTTTCCCCTTTCGATTGCGCGGCCTTCTGTGGAATAGTCTCCGCGACACCAAATTAAGGGGGATGTCCTAATGAGTTTGATGAAAACACTGGCCAAAGTGGCCGTTGGCGTAGCCGTTGCAAAAGGCGCAAAAAGCATGATGCAAGGGCGCAGCGGTCAATCCACTGCAGGCGGCGGCTTGGGCGGCCTTTTGGGGCAATTGACCCAAGGCGCGCAAAACCCGGGCACAGGACGCGCCATGACAGGCGGCGGCGGCCTTGAGGACATGCTGGGCGGTTTGCTTGGCGGATCACAAGGACAATCCCAAACAGGTCAAAGCACCGGTGGTTTGGGCGATTTGCTGAACCAACTCGGCGGGGCGCAAGGCTCTGGCGGTGGTACAGCAGGCGGTTTGCAGGACATGTTGGGCAAACTGACCCAAGGTGGCGGCGCAGGCAGTGCTGGAATGGGCGGTCTGCTGGGCGGTCTGGCCGGTGCGCTGCAAGGCAAACCACAACAAAACAACAATGACTTCGGATCTGTGTTGAACAGCCAGTTCGACCAAACGCCTGAGCCTGCGATTGAGCCATCCGCAGAACAGGAAATGGGCGCCGCCCTGATGCTGTCCGCGATGATCCAAGCCGCCAAATCAGACGGCAAGTTCGACGACGCGGAAAAAGAGAAGCTGCTCGGCAAACTTGGCGATGTGTCTCAGGAAGAAGCTGCCTTTGTACAGGCAGAGATGGCCAAACCCGTCAGCGTCGACGCTTTGGTCGCCGAAGTACCACAAGGCATGGGTACACAGGTCTACGCGATGTCCGTGTTGGGTATCGACCTCGACAGCCAGGCCGAGGCGCAATACCTGCACCAACTGGCTCAAAAGCTCGGGATTGACCAGAAGATGGTGAACCATGTGCACGAACAGTTGGGCGTGCCGTCGCTTTATTCCTAAAGCCACAACATTCCACGTGATCAGGGGCGGTTCGGGGATACCCGTGCCGCCCAATTCTATTTAAAAGGACCGCATATGCTAAAGTACTATTATCCGGATGGCAGCCACTGCTACCGCGCGATCCACACGGCCCATGCCGTTTACACCAATGAAGATGGCAAGCTGATCGCGCGCGCCGAAAAGCCGGATCAAAGCGGGATGTATGAGTTTGAGATTGTTGGGTTTGAGGTGCTAGAGGCAGGAATTCTCTATAAATGATATACGCAACTGAACGCGCCCTTGCCGAAGACATCGCCCATCGGCTTGCAGAAAAATTATGGCTGGACTTGGCTGACACGCCTGACCAAAGGCAGGTGCACAACATGGGACAGTCGAACTATGAGATCGCCTGCAAAGCGCTCAATCTTGTTGGTGTGTACAGACAGCTAGATCACTATACGAACCACAGCGTCTTAGTGCCCGCAGCCCAAGTGCCCGCTCACATGAAGGCACTCAAAAACGTCTCGCAAGACGCCTTCGACGCTCTAGTAAGCGCGTTCGTTGCAAACTTTTTGTCCCATGAGATGATTTTTCCAACCGAGCGCACTCCGTTTGACACTCACCCAACATTGGCAGGCACCGCACATCTGTTAGCCGGTTGCGGCTATCTTGCTGAGAAAAACGGGCGGTTTCAATGGACCGACAAGATCGCTCCATTGATGCATCACTGGATTGTTTGGTCTGATTAAGCCGCCCGCTGACCGCCACCCTTCCCGCGCCCACCGCCACCGGACCGACGCCGACGACCGCCACCGGGCTTACCGGCACCACCGCCGCCGCCTCCTGGTTTGCCACCAGCACGGTGACCACCACCGCCGGTGCCAGGGCGTCCACGGCCGCGGCCACGTCCGCCTTGCTTTGGCTTGTCGGGTATCTCCGATGGCTCCCAAGGGCGTCCGGACCCAACAGGAATTTTGATCCCCATGGTCTTTTGAATAGCAATCAACTCGCCCATCTCGTCAGGCGCACAAAAAGCAATCGCAGCACCATCTGCCCCTGCCCGCGCAGTACGACCAATCCGGTGCACATAGCTGTCCGGCACATTCGGCAGATCATAGTTATAGACATGGCGCA
>CAZWSE010000020.1:0-18852 GCA_964636575.1 uncultured Sulfitobacter sp.
GCCGCCCGCAAGATGGTCGTTGAGATGCTGGTTGCCGATCAGCCTGCCCCAGAGGACGCCCATGACAAGTCTTCCCACCTTTGGGATATGGCCGCAGCCAATGGTGTGTCGGAAAGCCGTCTTCCCAAGTTGGAAAAAGAGCGTATCCCGCTGCTGGACAATTCCCATGTTGCGATGTCGGTCAATCTGGATGCCTGTATTCAATGTGGTCTGTGTGTCCGTGCCTGCCGTGAGGTTCAGGTGAATGATGTGATCGGTATGGCCGGTCGTGGTCATGATGCCTATCCCGTTTTTGATATGGCTGATCCGATGGGGGACAGCACTTGCGTGGCTTGCGGTGAATGTGTGCAGGCCTGCCCGACCGGTGCCTTGATGCCATCGACTGTGGTGGATGACGCCCAAGTTGGGGATAGCAAGGACTACGACAAAGAGGTTGAGAGCGTTTGCCCGTTCTGCGGTGTTGGCTGTCAGGTGTCGTTGAAGGTCAAAGACAACAAGGTCAAATTCGTGGAAGGCATCAATGGCCCTGCCAACGAAGGCCGCCTGTGTGTCAAAGGCCGGTTCGGGTTTGATTATATCCATCACGACCACCGTTTGACCAAGCCCTTGATCCGCCGCGAGGATGCCCCTGAAAAGGGTCTGAACGTGGACCCCGACAATTGGCAGGAATTTTTCCGCGAGGCCACATGGGACGAAGCGCTGGATGCTGCCGCGAATGGTTTGAAGTCGTTGAAGGACGAACATGGTGGTCGTTCGGTTGCCGGTTTTGGATCTGCCAAGTGTACCAATGAAGAAGCCTATCTGTTCCAGAAATTTATCCGTCAGGGCTTTGGCCATAACAACGTCGACCACTGTACGCGGCTGTGCCATGCCTCATCCGTTGCTGCCTTGATGGAGAACGTCGGGTCGGGCGCTGTGACGGCCACTTTCAACGAGATTGAAAACGCTGATGTGGCGATTGTCATCGGGGCCAACCCGATTGAAAACCACCCTGTTGCTGCCACCTATTTCAAGCAATTTACCAAGCGCGGCGGCAAGCTGATTGTCATGGACCCGCGCGGTCAGGCGTTGAAACGCTTTGCCAGCCATATGCTGCAATTCCGCCCCGGCGCGGATGTTTCCATGCTCAACGCGATCATGCATGTGATTGTTGAAGAGAAGCTTTATGACCAGCAATACATCGAGGCCTATACCGAGAACTGGGAAGCTGAGAAAGAGCATCTGAAAGGGTTCACCCCCGAAAAGATGTCCGAGATTTGTGGCATTGAACCTGACGTACTGCGCGATGTGGCCCGTACGTTTGCGGGTGCCAATGCGGGCATGATTTTCTGGGGTATGGGCATTTCGCAGCACATCCACGGAACGGACAACTCGCGCTGTCTGATCTCTCTCGCTTTGATGACCGGCCAAGTCGGTCGCCCCGGTGCGGGTCTGCATCCTTTGCGGGGTCAGAACAATGTGCAGGGGGCGTCGGATGCAGGGCTCGTTCCGATGTTCTTGCCGGACTACCAGACAGTCACCGACGATGGTGTGCGGTCGTCTTTCACCGAGGTCTGGAACTCTGTCGATTTCAGCAATGAAAAAGGTCTGACCGTGACCGAGATCATGGATGCGGTTCACGATGGCAATATCCACGGGATGTATATCCTTGGTGAGAACCCCGCGATGTCTGACCCGGATGTGGAACATGCCCGCGACGCGCTTGCCAAGTTGCAGCATTTGGTCGTGCAGGACATCTTTATCACCGAGACCGCCAACTATGCCGATGTGATCCTGCCGGCCTCTGCCTTTGCCGAAAAATCCGGCACTGTCACCAATACCAACCGTCAGGTGCAGATGGGTCGCCCTGCGGTCACACCCCCCGGCGATGCCCGCGAGGATTGGTGGATCGAGGTTGAGCTGGCCAAGCGGTTGGGCCTGAATTGGACCTACACGCACCCCTCTGAGGTCTTCGCGGAAATGAAACTGAACATGAAGTCGCTGGACAACATCACATGGGATCGGCTTGAGGCACAGAATGCGGTGACATATCCGTCGCTGTCCCCCGAAGACCCCGGCCAGCCGATTGTGTTTGGCGATGGCTTCCCCCGTGCGGATGGGCGTGCGCGATTCACCCCTGCGTCCGTTATTCCGCCCGACGAGGTGCCGGATGCCGACTATCCGATGATCCTGACCACGGGTCGTCAGTTGGAGCATTGGCACACAGGGTCTATGACACGCCGGTCCAAAGTGCTCGATACCGTTGAGCCTGAAGCAAACTGTTCGCTGCATCCCAAAACCCTGCGCAAGCTGGGTGTGGAGCCGGGTGGATTGCTGCGTTTGTCGACCCGTCGCGGATCAATTGTCATCATGGCCCGCGCCGACCGCGCGGTGTCCGAGGATATGGTGTTTCTGCCCTTTGCCTATGTTGAGGCGGCGGCGAACATCCTGACCAATTCCGCGATTGATCCTTACGGTAAGATCCCTGAGTTCAAGTTCTCGGCTGTGAAGGTTGAAGCCTATGAAAGTCTGGCTGCCGAATAGGTATTGGGGACGTGCCTACCGCTGTGGCTGCGCCGTATTTGTCATGTTGGCAGAACGATAAGGCTCGAAAATTTGTCCATCAATTCGATTGTGGCTTTCAACGAAGAATAAGGGTCTTCTTTGACGACATAGCCCGCAACATTTTTATCATAAGCGCGCTTTACGTCATCGGGCGCATCGGATGTTGTGAGAATGAAGACCACGGTCCGTTGCAAGTCCTCGTCACTGCGTAGATTCTCCAGGAATTCGTGCCCGTCCATCCGTGGCATATTGATGTCGAGCAGGACGATATAGGGCGGGACCAGCTTTTCGGTGCGGACGTCGCCTCGCAAGATTTCCAGAGCCTCGACACCGTCTTTTGCCACCGAGATCGGATTGAGCAATTTCATTTTCTTGACGGCTCTCTTCAAGGCCATGATGCAGACTTCGTCGTCATCTACGATCAACACTCTGACTTCTTCGTATGACACTGGGGTTCTCCTTTGACTGTCTGAGCGTTGTTGTCGCTTTGCCCGTCGGCTAAGCGGCTTGGGGATGGTTGTGTTCAATTTCGTGCTGTGGCCAGTCGAAGATGAACGTTGTGCCGCGGCTGCGCGCGGGATCCGAGCGGACAGTCACGCCGCCGCCGTACTGTTCGACCTGTTTTCTGATGAAGGCGAGGCCCATACCGCTGCCTTCCACCTCATCCCGAGACTTGAGGGTTTGGAACAGGCCGAAAATTCGTTCGTGAAATTCCGGATCAATACCCGGGCCATCATCCGTAACCGAGATACGCAGTCTTGACCCCACGCTGTGAAAATCGACGACGATGAGACCTTTTCCTTGATCGTGGTGTTTGATGGCGTTCGTGATGAAGTTCAAAAGAATCTGGCGAAGCGGTGCGAGATAGGTTTTCACCACCGAGACATTCCCCGTCACCGAAAATTCGAAACTGTCCTTTGCGCCCAGAATTTCTGCAATCTCGTCGGTCAGCGCAATCGCGTCGATGTCTTCGACTGCGTGTTCTTCGCGGCCCAGGCGGGAATAGTCGAGAAGATCGGTCAAGAGGTTGGACAACCGTTCTGAACGCTTGATGATCATCGTCAGATTTTCGAGACCGTCCTCGGGCATTTGGTCGCCGCAGTCTTCAATGGTCCACTGCGCCAGATCGTGAATAGCACGCAGGGGGGATTTCAGATCGTGCGACGCTGCATAGGCAAATCGCCCCAGTTCTTCATTTGAGCGGTGCAGTTCCATCAGGTTGCCCTTGAACGTGTCCAGTGCATGCGCCATTTCGCCGAATTCATCCTTGCCGGTGACGGTGACTTTCCAATCTGTATTGCCGGCTGCGATCTCTCGCACCGACAGGGCGAGCTCTTTGAGGCGCAGGACCACTCTGCGTTCAACGAAAAGCATTGTTGCAGGAAAGACCAAGACACAAATGACCACGGCAAGCAGTGTCAGCCAGAACAGTGTTCGGTTGATGGTTTCATTGATTGATGCTGCTGCCTGCAGAATACCTGCTTGAGCCTCGAGCACCCCTGAGTTTGCATGCTCGCTTATGACCTCGAGCGTTCTTGATGCGTCAAGTAGCGCGTCCGCAAGCGTCTGTTCCAAATCAAGGCGGTTTCGTTCCAATGCGATCAAACCACTGTCACCAAGCAAGTCGATGCGCAGCAGTGTCAGCGATTGCGCAAGTTGGTTTTTTTGACTGTTGTCCGTCAGCGATATCAGGCTGTTGATAATGGCGCGTAGGTTGAACGTGAGCCTTTTTTCCAGCTCAGCCAGTTGGATATGCGACCGAACATTGAGCAGCAAAGACGTTAGATCCAGTTCACGCTCGAACATCGTTTTGATTTGCACGGACAAGTTCAAATCGTGAATGCTTGCCGCAAGCTTTTCCCTGCCAAGGCGTGTTTCATCTGCCAGAATGATCGCTTCAATTTCTAACCCGGACTCGGTGTTGAGGGCGGCGATTTTTTCCCCAAGTTGTTTTGAATGCTCAGACACCCGCGCATAGGACTGCCGAATGTCCTCGCGTATTTGCAGCACCCTCGCGCCTGCGATGTTCACTTGATTGAGTGCAGATTTCATCTGGCCAAGCCATTGCAAGATTTTATCATCTTGTTGTCCAAGACCTTCGATGCGCTCGATCGTGAGAGCAGCTTCGCCAAGTGCCAGAGTCCGCGTGGTCTCGTCTGGCGCGTTCGCCAAATCGTCAAAGGCGCGATTGAGATCTGCCGCTGCTGCACTGACTGATTCAATTGTGTTCAACGCGGGTATTGCCGTGTCGCTTAACACCCGTTGGGTCCGCTGGATGTTCACCATGGCGGCCGAACTTAGGACAAGCGTCGACACCAAAAGAAGCGCGACAAGGGCCCAACCCAAGCGCGTGCGCAGAACGAGACTGGTGTTCACTTTGCGTTTTCCAAACGGCGCCTCATCCAATGAACCTCTGTCGCTCAATTGAATGCCTACCCGTTAACATGGTGTTAACGGGCTTGCGCTTAGCTGCACCGCAGGTTGGGACTGCTCACATTTTTAGAAAGGCATCGCTATGTATTGCCATACTGGGCGCAAAGCCCAATTGACGCGCCGCCAAGTGATCGCAAAGGCCACTGCATACTCCAGCGCGGCCTTGCTCCCTGATCTGGCGCTTGCGGCGACCGATCAAGGTTTGCATCTGGATGTCGCGCATAAGGCAAAGGCGTTGGCCGGTCATGACGCCCGTTTAACGATGCTGATCCCTAACGGATCTGGCGCGAATGTTGGACCAGTGATCGCCATATTCAAAGAGCTGTCCGGCGTCGACGTCGTTTCCAGAGAAGTCCCTGTAGATGAGATAAACACGCAGCTAACCCTTGATGGGCTGGGCGGCGAGGCGGACTATGATCTGGCGCTGCCCGCCACGTTCGGTATCCCTGACCTTGTCAACAACGGCACGATCCGGCCACTCACCGAGTATGCCAAACAACACGAACCAACTGGGTTTCGCGATGATATCTTGTATTCGATTGGCGATACCTTTGACGGTGAGATCTATGGGTTTCAGACGGATGGCGATGCTTATGTCATGTTTTACAATGACCTTTTGTTAAGCGACCCAGACGAACAAGCCCGGTATGCGGATCGATACGGGGTGGAGCTTGATGTGCCTCGTACATGGAGCGAACTTGATCGTCAGATGGCGTTCTTTCATCGCCCCGAGAAAGAACAATATGGCGGCGCATTGTTTCGCACGCCTGGCTATCTTGCTTGGGAATGGTGGGTGCGCTTTCATTCGTACGGTGTTTGGCCGATGTCGCCTGATCTTGAACCGCAAATTGCGTCTGAAGCTGGTGTTGCGGCCCTTGAAGATATGATCCGGTCGACGGAGTATTTGTATCCCCATGCACGATCCGCCGGTCTGTTTGAAAACTGGGTTGAGTATGGCAAGGGCAATACCTACGCGAACATCGGGTGGGGTGGTTCTCAGAAGTACTTAAACGGGCCTGAATCCAAACTGCGCGGGAACATGCGGTTTGGAATGACCCCCTGCATGGAAGAAGGCATCGCATTGCCGTACTTCAATTGGGGCTGGAACTATGTGGTCTCCGCAACAAGCACCCAGCCCGAGCTTGCCTATCTGTTCGCCCTGTTCGCATCGACGTCAGACATTTCTACGCTTTCCGTCCAACAGCAAGGCGGCTTTTTTGACCCCTTCCGCCCAGAGCATTATGGCGATCCCGTTATCCAGAAAATCTATTCTCCTGAGTTTCTGAAGGTGCATGAGCAAAGTATGAAAAATTCGATCCCTGATCTTTATCTTGCGCAGCAGGGTGAATATTTCCGCGTTCTGACCGAGTGGCTGGATGCAGCGATGAACGGTCGCGCTGCGCCTGAAGAAGCGTTGAAACGGGTTGCGACGACTTGGTCTGTGTTGAACCTTCGCGCTGGGCACGAGGAGCAAAAGACACGTTGGAATGCACTGCGGTCAAAGTATCCTGTTGCAGCGCGAAACACCCTGCGCGACCTTTAAAGGTCTCTGAAGCAAGGAAAAAGGCGTTCCGATAACGCATCCGTTTTCGCTGATGGCGAGTTATCATTAAAATGCGCGCTATCTGCTTCAACTGTTTTAACTGCAGTTTAAGAGGTTGGGCGCAAAAGTGGCGAAGGGTGCACAAAGGAGCCACAAAGATGACCGTACTAGCTGAAGAGAGTGGCGATCAAGCCAAGGCAATTGGAGCCGAAAGCGTCGACGCTGCATTGGAAATTCTGGTTTTGGACGATAGCGAATTTGATTTGCGTCGTATCCAAAGGCTCTTGCACGGGCTTAACCTAGAAGTGCGTATTCATGCATGCAAAACGATTGAAGCGTTTCAAGTTGCACTTGATGAGAACATTTTCGACGTTTGCTTGATCGACCACAAACTGTCCGGTGGTGAGTCCGGTGACGACGCATTGGAAATTGTGCGGGCGCACAAAACAAACGGATATGTTCCAGCGATAATGATATCGGGAATGACCGATCCGAAACTGATCGCCAGTTCGATCCAAAGCGGGTTTTCAAATTTCGTGGACAAAGACGGGTTGAACGTGACGCGACTGAGCCGCGTGGTTGCTGACGCCCTGGATGAGGCATCTCACGGGTCGCTTTCAGATAGAAAACGCCATCGGCTTCTTTCACGCATTCTTCGCGAGGTTGCGCAAACCTATGCAGACAGCACGCGCCCACATCTTATGGAAATCTATCGCAAGGTGGACTTTATGCGCAAATGCCTTGCCCAAAACAGTCTTCCCGATCCTCAAGCGTTGGATGACATCGAAGAGCGTTGTTTTGAAATCTGGCGCTTCCTGGATGAATATCCAAACAATAGCCTCGGTCTGACTGGAACAATTCAGTAGGGCGGAAAAGCCCGTCACTTTCGATCCGAGCGCGTTCAACACAAGCAAGATTGCGTTGGTCTAGGAGCCATTACAGATGAGCGACACAAATCCCAGCGTCACGGGACTGGATGAGTTTATGTACTTGGTCTCGCACGATCTTAAGGCAGATGTGCGCGGCCTGAACGACATCCCAGACTGGATTTTAGAAGACTGTAACTCTGCCAAGATCGATTTGCCGCGGGATGTGCGCGAGCATCTTGAATTGATCCAATTGGTAGCGGGACGGCTTAATCGACGCATTGATCGGTTGATGGAATACCGACATGCCGGTCGGGTGTCGGAGGCACCAAAGATAGAAAGTGCGACTGAGCAGATCCAACTTGCTTGGAACGCCCTTAACCCGCCGTCCGGATTTTCGTTGCAATTGCCGAGATCGGACACCGAGTATCTTACCCATGTGGAAGACACTGCATCTCTTTGGCGAGAAGTGTTGCACAACGCGTTTGTTCATTCGCAAGAGCCAAAAGGGCATGTCGGAGTTTCTTTTGACAAGCGAAAAGGCGCGGTTCACATCCGCATCGAGGACGATGGGCCAGGTATCGAATGCGCGTATTGGCGTCATGTGTTCCAGCCGTTCAGTACGCGATCTAAAGGTCAAACAACAGACGGTGTTGGTTTGGGCCTTACAATCGCGCGCAGAATTTCTGAGGCTTCTTCGGGAAACATTTACGTAACCGAACCTCAAGGGGACCGTGGTTGTGCTGTGGTCGTTTCGTTGCCGACACCCTGACGGTTTCAGGAAGTGGACTTTTGGTTAGTGGCGGCTGAATTACTTATGCGGTGACCACTTAGCGCTCGTCGCCAAAACGCATTTGCGCCACTGCCAAACGATTGCCCCCTTGTTTCCGTTGTCTAGGCAGCGTTTGTTTATAGTGTCGACATCTATGGACTGAACGCATGACCCTTGACCCAAATCGATTTCTCAAAGACCTTCATACACTTCGCGAATTTGGAACATCTGGCGTTGGCAAGGGTGTTGTTCGGCCTGCCTATTCAACTGCTGATGTTGCTGCTCGCGAATGGTTGGCCGAACAGATGCGTGATGCGGGGTTGCGGGTTCAGTTTGATCCTATGGGGAACCTGTTCGGCTTGGCCGAGGAGCCGTCTTTGTTGCTTGGGTCTCATTCGGACAGCCAACCCGAGGGCGGGTGGCTTGATGGTGCATTGGGGGTGATCGCTGCTTTGGAGATCGCGAGGTCCTCGGAGCGGCCGGTGTCTGTTGTGTCTTTTCAGGATGAGGAAGGCCGCTTTGGTGTGACAACAGGCAGTGCCGTTTGGTCGGGGCAGTTGTCTTTAGATCAGGCCGACGGGTTGCTGGATCATGACGGGTTTTCTCTGGCGGATGCCCGTCAATCCATGGCGCATTTGGCGAGCGGTTTTGTGGACCCTGCCCAGTTCACTGGCTTTATTGAGATGCACATCGAGCAGGGGCCGACATTGGACACAAGCGGTCAGCAGATCGGTGTTGTCTCTGACATCGTTGGTATCCGCGATATGAAGATCACCTTTGAAGGTCAGCAGAACCATGCGGGCACCACGCCTATGGCGCTGCGCCGTGATGCTGTTCAGGCGATGGCCGCTTTTGTTGCCGCGGTGAACGAGGGCCTGACTGGGGTCGCGACCCCAGCCACGGTTTGGACCGTTGGGCATGTTTCCGTGCATCCCAATGCTTCGTCTATTGTGCCGGGCCGTGCTGTGTTTTCGATGCAGTGGCGCGATGGTGATCCGCAGCGGTTGCTGGAGATGGAAGGGATTGTCCGCGAGACGGCTGAGCGTGTGGCTTTGGACCGTGGTGTGTCAGTGTCTTTTGGTGAAATGTTGGGGTTGGAGCCTGTTGCGATGGACCCTGCCTTGCGCGCGGCTTTGGAGCACGGTGCGGGTGCGGTCGCTGATGGGAATTGGCGGGTGATGCCGTCGGGTGCTTTGCATGATGCCACCAATGTATCGCGTTTGATGCCTGTTGCGATGGTGTTTGTCCCTTCTATCGGCGGGATCAGTCATGCTTTCGAGGAAGACACCCGCGAGGCTGATTTGGTGGCTGGATTGCAAGTTCTGGATCGCGCCGTTTCGTCTTTGAATTGACGCTTTGTATTTTGAGTATTTGCGAAAGGGTAAAGGTGGGGGCCATTACCCCCAGCTGACGTCGCCCAGGAAGATGTAGCCTGCCCCGTAGATCGTTTTGATGAGCCTTGGGTTTTTGGGGTCTTCGCGCAGTTTTGTCCGCAGTCGCGAGATGCGCACGTCCATGGCCCGATCAAAGCTTTCCCCTGCTGTGCCACCCAAAGTGTCCAGCATTTGTGATCTTGAGATCAGCCGCTTGGGGCTGTCCAGAAAGAGCCTGAGCACTTCGCCTTCTGCATGGGAAAAGGGCGTTTCTGTTCCGTCTTCTTCGACCAGCGTGTAGCGGTCGAAATGCGCTGTCCATCCGTTGAACTGGGCTGTGTTTTCCGTCCGTGCCACGGCTTTGGTGTTGCGCAGTCGTGCCCTGATCCGTGCCACAACTTCTGCCGGATCGAAGGGTTTGATGATGTAGTCATCTGCCCCGAGTTCCAACCCTGTCACCCTGTCTTGCACATGGGCCCGTCCCGATATGATGATCACGATCGCCCCTTGTTCCAGCGCCAGCCGGTGCACTAGTGTCAGCCCGTCGGTATCAGGCAATGACAAATCCACCAAACAAACATCCGGCGTTTGTGTTTTCAGCGCGGCCTCAAATTCGCGAGCCCGCCCGAAAGACAGCGTTCGAAACCCTGCGTCTTCCAATGTCTCTGACAGCATCCGCCTGATTTCGGGCTCATCATCGAGGATCGTCACGAGGGGTTTGTCTGCGGTCATTGTTTTGCCTTTGGGCTGAGGAGCGCGCCGAGATCAGCCGCCGAGAATGGCTTTGGCAACACGGGTGCTGATGACAGCGCCTCTTGATGCAGCGGATCCGAAACGGGCAGGGACGTCATCAAGATCTGCGCAGGTCCTTTTGGGCCGATCCGTTTGATCAAATCTAGCCCTGTTCCGGTGCCTTCAAGTTTGATGTCCGAAAGCACCAACCCGATATCTGGCACATCTGCCAGCACTTTGGTGGCTTCGTCCACCGATGTGGCTTCGATCACTGCGTGTCCCAGATCGGTCAGCATGTCCCGCGTGTTTGCCCGCAGTGTGTCATCGTCTTCGACCAGCATGACCAGCCCGCTGACCCCTGTAGGGGCGCTGCGCCATGGCACACGCAGCGTGACCGTTGCCCCATTGCCTGAATTGGCCAGCTTCAGATCTCCGCCGGTCAGTTTGGCCATGTCGTAGACCATCGACAGCCCCAACCCCGATCCTTCGTTGCCTTTGGTTGTGAAGAAGGGTTCTAACCCTCGGCTGAGGGCGTCTGTCGAGAACCCTGGCCCTGTGTCGGTCACTGTAAATTCGATCCAGATGTCATTCGCCAAAGTTGCATGCAGCTTGATCTGCCCGTTTTGTCCGCAGGCATCGCGGGCGTTCAAGACCAAGTTCAGCAAGGCGTCCTGCAACATCCCCGCGTCGAGCAGAACGTTCACTGAGGGCGTGTCATCTTGCACGGTTAGGGTGATGCCATCCGGCAGGGTCGGCGTTGCAAGTGCTTTGATGTCATCGAGCAGGGCGGAGAGGTCTGTAGATGTTGGTCTGAGCGTCGGTTGCCCTGTCATATCCGCGATCCGCCCCAACAGCGTCCCCCCACGTGCGGCGGCCGTCATGGTTCCGTCTACAAGGGTCAGGGCATTGTCATCGAGGTCCATCCGTTGCAGTTTGCCCTGCATCCCCAGAATGATCGTCAAAAGGTTGGAAAAGTCATGCGCCAGCCCGTTGGTGAACTGAGCTGCCAGTGTGCGCCGCCGAGTTTGTTGAAGCGCATCGCGGGCTTGTTTTTCTGCCGTCATGTCCATCGACATGATGTAGGCCCCACCTTGGTCGTCGGACGTGAAAGCCACCCTGATCCGGCGGGACGTGATGCTATCTGTAAACTCAAAAACCGAATTTTCGCCGTCATGTGCTTTGGTCAGGCTGGGTAGGATGCGTCTATATGTTTCATCGCCTAAAGCGTCTGATATGTGTGATCCCACCAGATCGTTCGGCCGCCCCGGCATCACAGAGGACAGTTTGCGGTTGGTGAAGGTGTAGACCCCATCTGGCCCCACATGTGCGATATGGGCGGGCATCATTTCGGTGGTCAGCCGCGTGCGCGCTTCGGCTTCGGTCAGGTCGCGTTTCGCCTGTTCGAGCGCGGTGACGGTCGCCGCCAAGGCCCTGTTGGTCGCGCTGAGTTCTTCTGTATGCGCAAGCAACTGGCCGGACAGTTCTTCTGATCGTGCCCGCAGCATTTGTTCAGACCGTTTGGTTTGAGTGATGTCGGTATAGACGGTCACCCACCCGCCTTGGGGCAGGGGCGATCCTTCGACGCTGATCGTTCGACCGTTGGCGCGGGTGCGTTCGACGTAGTGAGGCTCAAACGCGCTGGCCTGTTCGGTGCGGACTTTGATGAAGGCGTCTATGTCTTCGATTTCGCCGTAGTCCCCGATTTCGGCCAGATACCTGATGGTGTCTTCAAATGACGCGCCGGGGGTGACGAACCTGTCGGGCAGGTCGAACATGTTCTTGAATGGTGCGTTGCAAACGGCCAGTTTGAGGTCTGCATCATAGATGGAAAGTGCCTGTGCGATCAGGTTCAGCCCCGCGGCTGTCATGCTTTGAGTGAGGGCGGCTTGGGGGTCTGTAAGCTCTGGCATGGTGGTCTCCTGCGCTTATGGGTAGCACCCGAATGCGGGGTGTCAACGTGGCTTTGTGGGGTATCGGGGGCTTCCAATCTTCGCAAAAAGAGTGCCGTAACAATTCGTTAGAATTCGGAAATGTTAAGGAAAAAGTTGACGCCCACCCTTCAAGGTGCACCCTTGTGAGGGAATAGAATCGTTTAAAGCGGTCGGCGCGCTGGTATTCGCAGCGCTTGGGAGGAAATTGATTTGGCTCAGACGCAAAATGGCGTCGGTGGACTGACGTCCATACCGGCTTTGTTGCATCGAAATGCGACGCAATATGCGGCGCACCCTGCATACCGTGAAAAAGAGTTTGGCATCTGGCAGTCCTGGACTTGGGCTGAGACCGAAGATGAAATTCGCAAACTTGCGCTGGGCTTGTTGAACCTTGGTGTGAACGAGGGCGACCATATCGCAATCATCGGCCACAACCGGCCTTACCTCTATTGGGCGATGGTGTCTGCCCAGATGGTCGGGGCTGTGCCTGTTCCGTTGTACCAAGATGCCAATGCCGAAGAGATGGCCTATGTGATGGACCACTGTGGTGCTCGTTTTGCGATCGTTGCCGACCAAGAGCAGGTCGACAAGGTGATCGAGATCCAAGAAAACCTGACGCAGTTTGAGCATATGGTTTATCTGGATGCGCGCGGCTTGCGCAAATATGACCATGGCCGTCTGCACGAGTATTCTCATATTCAAGAGCAAGGCCACGCCGCCCGCGATGAGCTGACCCCCGAATTGGAACGCCGCACGGCGAAGCTGGACTACGACAGCAAATGCGTGATGCTTTACACATCTGGTACCACGGGCAAGCCCAAGGGCGTTGTCTTGTCCAACCGCAATGTGATTGAGACCGCGAAAAGCAGTTGTGAATTCGACGGCCTTGTTCAAACGGACAGCGTGTTGGCCTATCTGCCGATGGCTTGGGTTGGTGATTACATCTTTTCTATCGGGCAGGCCTATTGGTCCGGCTTTTGCGTGAATTGCCCTGAAAGCCCCGACACGATGATGACCGATCTGCGCGAAATCGGGCCGACGTATTACTTTGCCCCGCCGCGCGTCTTTGAGACCCAACTGACCAATGTGATGATCCGTATGGAGGATGCATCGAAGTTCAAGAAGCGTCTGTTTGATCGTTTCATGGCCACCGCGCGCCGTGTTGGCCCGAAGATTCTGGATGGTGAACCTGTCGGTGCGTTGGATCGGCTTAAGTACCGTTTGGGCGAGTTGTTCATTTACGGTCCGCTTAAAAACACGCTTGGCTTTTCGAAGGTCCGTGTGGGCTATACTGCCGGCGAGGCGATTGGGCCTGAGATTTTCGATTTCTACCGCTCTCTCGGGATCAACTTAAAACAGCTTTACGGTCAAACCGAAGCGACCGTATTCATAACCGCCCAGCCGGACGGGCAGGTGCGGTCGGATACTGTTGGCGTGACGTGCCCCGGTGTGGAGTTGAAGATCGCAGACGATGGTGAAGTGTTCTACCGCTCGCCCGGTGTGTTTGTGGAATACTACAAGAACCCCGAAAGCACTGCCTCGACCAAGGATGCTGAAGGCTGGGTTGCCACGGGAGACGCCGGATTTGTTGAGGCCGACACAGGCCACCTGCGCATCATCGACCGTGCCAAGGACGTGGGTAAAATGGCGGATGGCCGTTTGTTTGCGCCTAAGTATGTCGAGAACAAGTTGAAGTTCTTCCCCAATGTGCTTGAGGCCGTCGTCTTTGGGAACGAGCGGGACACTTGTACCGCCTTTATCAACATTGACCTGACCGCCGTTGGCAATTGGGCCGAGCGTAACAACATCGCCTATGCATCCTACCAAGAGCTTGCCGGTCATCCACAGGTATTGGACACCGTTCAATCGCATGTGGAGGAGGTGAACCGATCTGTCGCTGAGGACGAAATGTTGTCTGGCTGTCAAATCCATCGCTTTGTTATTTTGCACAAAGAGTTGGACGCGGATGACGGCGAATTGACCCGCACCCGCAAGGTTCGCCGCCGGATCATTGAAGAAAAATTCGCTGACATTATCACTGCATTGTATGACGGGTCGGATACTGTCAGCACTGTCACCGAAGTGACCTATGAAGATGGCCGCAAGGGATCGATTTCTGCCACGCTTGATGTGCGCGATGCGGCTGTGGCGCCTGTCAGCGCGCAAAAGATGGCTGCGGAATGAGTATTTTTGGAAAAATGAAGGTGGGTGTCGCATGAAGGACAACGCAGACAGCTACGTCACCGAGGATGGTCGCACCATTGGCGCCACTGTGATGGAGATGAAGAATATCACCCTTCGTTTTGGTGGTGTCACGGCCATTCAGGATATTTCGTTTGATATCCGTGAAGGCGAGGTGCGCGCGATTATTGGCCCTAACGGTGCTGGTAAGTCTTCTATGCTGAATGTCATCAGCGGCTTTTACAATCCGCAGGAAGGCGAGGTCTATTTCCGCGGCAAGCTGCGCCCGCCGATGAAGCCATTTGAGGTGGCCCGCCAAGGCATCGCCCGCACGTTTCAGAACATCGCCTTGTTTGAAGGTATGACCGTTTTGGACAACGTTATGACCGGCCGTTTGACCGAGATGAAATCTGGTATGCTTGCCCAAGCTATTTGGAAGGGCAAAGCCGAGGCCGAGGAAGTCGCAAACCGCGAGATCGCTGAAAAGGTCATTGATTTCCTTGAGATCCAGCACATTCGCAAAACCCCTGTTGCCCGCTTGCCTTATGGTTTGAAAAAGCGTGTTGAGCTGGCCCGTGCTTTGGCCGCCGAGCCGAAGCTGCTTTTGCTGGACGAGCCGATGGCTGGCATGAACGTCGAGGAAAAAGAGGACATGAGCCGCTTTATCCTGTCTGTGAACGACGAGTTTGGCACCACTATTGCTTTGATCGAGCATGACATGGGTGTGGTCATGGACCTGTCCGACCGTGTGGTCGTGATGGACTACGGCAAGAAGATTGGCGACGGCACCCCTGACGAGGTCCGCAACAATCAGGCTGTGATCGATGCCTATTTGGGGGTGAGCCATGACTAGAGTCGCAATTGCACGGGGGGCTTTCTGAATGTCCGAACAGTTTTATTTCGCCGCTGAAGTGTTCCTGAACGGGTTGATGGCCGGCGTCCTTTATGCGCTTGTTGCTTTGGGTTTTGTTCTGATTTTCAAAGCCTCCGGTATTTTCAACTATGCCCAAGGCGTGATGGCTTTGTTTGCTGCGATGACCCTTGTGGGCATTATGAAGGGCCAAGTGCCGTTTGCCCATTTGATCAACGCTATCTTTGGAACCGATATTCATTATTTCGGTTGGGAGGTGCCCGCTTTGGTCGCCATTTTACTGACTGTTGTGGTGATGATCATCTTTGCCATGTTGGTTCAAAAGATGGTGTTCAAATACCTTGTGGGCCAAGAACCGATCATTCTGTTTATGGCGACCATTGGTTTGGCCTATTTCCTTGAAGGCGTGGCCGATTTGATGTGGGGGTCGGAGATCAAGACCTTGGATGTGGGTCTGCCGCAGGGCATTAACCTCTGGCTTGATGAGACCACCTTTGAGGCCTTTGGCTATGGGTTCTTTATCGACAATCTGGATATCGTCGCCACCGTCATTGCCGCATTGTTGGTGATCAGTCTGATCATTTTCGCCCAATATACCAAGCAGGGCCGTGCCATGCGTGCTGTTGCGGACGATCACCAAGCCGCCCTGTCCGTGGGCGTGTCGCTGAACTTTATTTGGGTGCTTGTCTGGTCTTTGGCTGGATTTGTCGCCTTGGTTGCTGGCATCATGTGGGGTGCCAAATCAGGCGTTCAGTTTTCGCTGTCTTTGATCGCCTTGAAGGCGTTACCTGTATTGATGCTTGGTGGCTTTACGTCGATCCCTGGTGCTATCGTGGGCGGCCTGATTATCGGCGTGGGCGAGAAGCTGTTTGAGTTTGGCTTTGGCCCCATGTTGGGCGGCGCCACTGAGAACTGGTTTGCCTATGTGCTGGCTTTGGTTTTCTTGTGCTTCCGTCCGCAAGGCTTGTTCGGGGAGAAGATCATTGAGCGTGTGTAGTTTTATCAAGACTGGGGCGCTGCCCCAGACCCCGAGGTACTTTTCCCAAGAAGAAAACAGGAGCGTCTTGCCATGATTTATCGTGAGGCCGGTGATTTCAGCACCACGTATGCCGAAGACCAGCAGACGTTTCCCATCAAGTTCGATCGCATGGGGTACTATGCCATTTTGCTGATCGCTGCTGTGGTGGTGCCCTTCGTCATCAATGACTACTGGGTGAACGCGATTTTCCTGCCCTTTCTGATCTATTCGATCGCCGCCATCGGGCTGAACATTCTGGTCGGTTATTGTGGGCAGGTGTCTTTGGGCACTGGTGGCTTCATGGCTGTGGGTGCTTACACCTGTTACAAATTCATGACCGGTGTCGACATCTGGTGGGGCGGTGAATTGCTGTTCCGGCTGCCCGAGTTCAACATTGCCCTCTCTGTCCTGATGGGTGGCATAATGACGGCCGTTGTCGGCGTGTTGTTCGGCCTGCCGAGCCTGCGCATCAAGGGGTTTTACCTTGCTGTTGCGACACTTGCCGCCCAGTTTTTCCTTGTCTGGTTGTTCAACCGTGTCGCGTGGTTTTACAACTATTCGGCCTCTGGCCAGATTAACGCGCCTGAGCGTGACTTTTTCGGTATTCTTGTCACCGGTCCCAAAACCGAAGCCTGGGCGACCTATTTGTTCTGTCTGTTCTTTGTTGTGCTAAGCGCTTGGGTTGCTCGTAACCTGACCCGAGGCACGATTGGGCGGTCTTGGATGGCCATTCGGGACATGGACATTGCCGCAGAGATCATTGGTGTGAACCCGCTGAAGGCAAAATTGACCGCCTTTATGGTATCATCGTTCTTTATCGGCATCTCGGGTGCCTTGTTCTTCGCTGTCTACTTGGGCGCCGTTGAAGTGGGCGAAGTCTTTGGTATCCAGAAATCATTCCTTGTCTTGTTCATGGTCATCTTGGGCGGACTTGGGTCCATCTTTGGGTGCTTTGCCGGCGCTGCCTTTCTGGTGCTGTTGCCTGTGGCCTTGAAGATCGTGGGCGTGGACTGGCTGGGCTGGCCCACCGATATTGTTGCCCACTTTAATCTGGTGATCGTCGGCTTTTTGATCATCGTATTCCTGATCGCTGAACCGCATGGCATGGCCCAGTTGTGGCGTATCATGAAAGAGAAACTACGGCTTTGGCCTTTCCCTCACTAGGGCGAGGCATAAGCACATAATCGCGAGGGGCATACCCTTCGCACACATCGGAAAAACCAAGGGAGGATCCCCGATGAAGAAACTTAAACTCGCAACACTCGCAGTTGCTGCCACAATGGCCGCTGCCCCTGTGATGGCGGACCTTGTGTTCCCATCCTTGTCCTATCGGACTGGCCCTTACGCGGCGGGCGGTATTCCGTTTGCGGATGGCTATGCCGACTATTTTACGCTTCTGAACGAGCGTGATGGCGGCATTGGCGGCATCCCGACGCGCCTGCTGGAGTGTGAAACAGGCTACAACACCGAAAAGGGTGTTGAATGCTACGAATCCACAAAAGGCGAAGGTGCCTTGGTGTACCAACCACTATCCACTGGCATCACATATCAGTTGATCCCTAAAACCACAGCTGACGATATTCCGATGCACACAATGGGTTATGGCCGGACTTCTGCCGCGAATGGCTCTGTGTTCAGCCACACCTTTAATTATCCTGCCAACTACTGGAATGGTGCCTCTGCTGCGGTCAGCTATCTGCTGAATGAGAACGGTGGTGATTTGAACGGCAAAACCATCGCGTTGGTCTATCACAACTCTGCCTACGGCAAAGAGCCGATCCGCACATTGGAAGAGCTGTCCAAGAAGCACGGCTTTGAGCTGTCTTTGCTGCCTGTTGACCACCCCGGTCAGGAGCAGAAATCCCAGTGGCTGCAAATTCGCCGCGAAAAGCCTGACAATGTCATCATGTATGGCTGGGGCGTCATGAATCAGGTTGCCATTCAGGAAGCTGCAAACATCCGCTACCCGATGGAAAACTTCATTGGTATCTGGTGGTCCGGTGCTGAGCATGACGTATTGTCTGCCGGTGACAAAGCCAATGGCTACAAGGCGCTTACCTTCCACGGTGTTGGTCGTGACTTCCCTGTCTTTGCCGACATCAAAACCCACGTTGTAGACAAGGGTCTTGCTGCCGGTGCTGGCGATCAGATTGGCAACGTTTTGTACAACCGCGGTATGTATGCAGCGATGCTTGCAGCCGAGGCCGCCAAGACGGCTCAGGAAATCCACGGTGTTGCCGAAATCACGCCTGCGATGATGCGTGACGGAATGGAAGCGCTGTCGATCACCGAAGAAAAGATGGCTGCCTTGGGTATGCCGAACTTCGGTCCATCCTTTGATGTGTCATGCGAAAACCACGGTGGTCCGGGCCTGATCGGCATGACCCAGTGGGATGCGTCCAGCCAGACGTGGTCTCTGATCTCTGACTTCGCGCCTTCGGATATGGATGTGATCCAGCCGTTGATCGACGAGGACTCAGCGTCCTATGCGTCCGAGAACAACATTGAGCCTGCTTGTAACTAAGCTGCACTCTCCGGTGGCCTGTCAAAGGGCCACCGGAACTTAATCTCTAGCCGAATTTGGAAAC
>CAZWSE010000020.1:18952-34064 GCA_964636575.1 uncultured Sulfitobacter sp.
TCCGGTGGCCTGTCAAAGGGCCACCGGAACTTAATCTCTAGCCGAATTTGGAAACCGCCATGCTTGATGCTGTGAAAACCGCCGATGCCCAGACCGAGACCCTGCTTGAGGTCAACAATATCGAGGTGATCTACAACCACGTTATTCTGGTGCTTAAAGGTGTGTCCTTGGCTGTTCCCAAAGGCGGAATTACCGCGTTGCTTGGTGGCAATGGTGCTGGCAAGACGACCACCCTTAAAGCCATTTCAGGCCTGCTCAAATCCGAGCGTGGTGAGATCACCAAAGGTCAGATCACTTATCGCGGCGACCGTGTGAATGGCGTAGACCCCGCCGATCTTGTCGAACGCGGCGTCGTGCAGGTCATGGAAGGCCGCCACTGTTTTGAGCACCTGACAGTCGAGGAAAACCTATTGACGGGTGCCTATACCCGCAAGGACGGCAACGCTGCCATCGCCGCAGACCTTGATATGGTTTACAACTATTTCCCCCGTCTCAAAGAGCGCCGCAAGTCGCAGGCAGGTTATACCTCTGGTGGCGAGCAACAGATGTGCGCCATTGGCCGCGCCTTGATGTCCCGCCCTGAAACCATTTTGCTGGACGAGCCGTCCATGGGTCTGGCCCCGCAACTGGTTGAACAGATTTTCAACATCGTCAAAACGATCAACGAATCCGAGGGCGTGACCTTCTTGCTGGCCGAACAGAACACCAATGTCGCCCTACGCTTTGCCCATCACGGATACATTTTGGAATCTGGTCGTGTCGTCATGGAAGGCCCTGCCGCTGAATTGCGTGAGAACCCTGATGTGAAGGAGTTCTATCTGGGTATGTCTGAAGAAGGCCGCAAATCGTTCCGCGATGTGCGCAGCTACAGACGGCGGAAAAGATGGCTGAGCTAGACGACAAAATCGCCTGCCGCACCCCTGCAAAGGGCCGCGATGGTGTCACCAATATCCCCGCTTGGAAGTTTGATCTGCTGCGGAGGCACATTCTGGAGAGCCTTGCGAACGGACCACGCGCCTACACCGATGTTGTCGACCATATCGCAACCCGTCTGACTGCAGATGAGGCGGACCGTTTGGGCAAACTTGGCTGGCACGCCATTACGATCAAACTAGAGATGGAAGTCCGCGGCGAGATTGAGCGTTTGAACCAAAAAGGCCCCCAACACATTAGGCTAACAACATGACATATTATGATGATCTCGAAATCCGCAGTGCCGACCAGCGTGCCAAAGATCTGAGCACGGCCTTGCCGGACCAGATCGGCCGTGCGCAGGGCATGGCAGGCTATGCCGATAGCCTAAGCGGCGTTGATTGCATGAAGATCAGAACCGTTGCTGATTTGGCGTCTTTGCCTGTGTTGCGCAAATCGGACCTAAGTGCGGCTCAGAAAGCAACGCCCCCTTTTGGCGGTTTTACCACTGGTGTTCGCCAGTTCAGCCATGTGTTCCAATCCCCCGGTCCGATTTATGAACCGGGCAGCCACGACAGCAAAGACTGGTGGCGCTTTGCGCGGTTCTTGCATGCTGTTGGCATCGACAGTGGCGACATTGTTCAGAACTGTTTCTCATATCACCTGACCCCTGCGGGCATTATGTTTGAGAACGGGGCGACTGCCGTGGGGGCAACTGTTCTGCCTGCAGGTACTGGCCAGACCGAACTGCAAGTGACAGCTAGTAAAGATACCGGTGTGACCGCCTATGCTGGAACGCCCGATTATCTGAAGGTCATCTTGGACAAAGCCGATGAGATGGGCATGACCCTTGGCATCACCAAGGCAGCTGTCGGTGGCGGGGCCTTGTTTCCGTCGCTCCGTCAGGAATACGCGGATCGTGGGATCACTTGTTTGCAATGCTATGCCACCGCTGATCTGGGCAACATCGCTTACGAATCCTCCGCCATGGAAGGCTTGATCGTGGATGAGCAGGTCATCATTGAGATCGTCACCCCCGGCACCGGTATTCCAGTGCCAGAAGGCGAAGTTGGTGAAGTTGTGGTGACCACTTTGAACCCCGACTATCCGTTGATCCGTTTTGCCACCGGCGATTTAAGCGCTGTTATGGCGGGCGCATCCCCTTGCGGGCGCACCAATATGCGCATCAAGGGCTGGATGGGGCGTGCTGACCAGACCACCAAGATCAAAGGCATGTTTGTGCGGCCCGAACAGGTGGCTGCACTGGTCGCCAAACATGATGAGGTCACCAAAGCTCGTGTCGTTGCCAGCCGTGACGGCGAAATGGACGTGATGACGGTTCAACTTGAAAGTGCCGGTGGGGATACAGACGCATACCTTGCCTCAGTCGTGGATGTCTTGAAAATGAAAGCCAAGATTGAAATCGCCGCACCAGGGTCTTTGCCAAAGGACGGTTTGGTGATCGAGGATCAACGCACATACGGTTGAGGCTACAGGTCGCACTGGATTTCCTGACTTAAATAGTCGATTAAGGGGCGTTGCGACGTAACCCCTCGGATGGCCTTTGTGCAAAACAGTCAGACTCTACAGCGAAAGCACAAAGACGGACTGCGCGGGCTTGGCTTTGTCACGCTTCTGATTGCATTGATCTGTTTGCTGCCCATGGTGGCTGTACTGCTGGCTGCTGCATCGGGTGGGACGGACACCGTAGCCCATCTTATCGATACCGTTCTGGGCGACTATGCCAAGACAACCGCGATCCTTGTTGTGATCGTATCGCTTGGCACCTTTTTGATCGGGGTGGGGGCTGCATGGCTGGTTTCAATGACCCGCTTTCCGGGCGTACGACTGTTCGAAGTCGCGCTGGTTCTGCCTTTTGCTTTTCCTGCGTATGTGTTGGCCTATGCCTATACCCATGTTCTGGATCACCCCGGAATTGTGCAATCGACCCTGCGCGACGTGACGGGGTGGGGTGCGCGGGACTACTGGTTTCCTGAAGTACGGTCTTTGGGCGGCGCTGCGGTCATGCTGATCCTTGTGCTTTACCCATATGTCTACCTTCTGGCCCGCGCTGCGTTTTTGCAGCAAAGCGGGACGACGTTTCTGGCCGCCCGTGCTTTGGGGCGCGGCCCGTGGTCTGCCTTTTGGTCCGTTAGCCTGCCGATGGCGCGGCCAGCGATTGCGGGCGGTGTGCTTCTGGCCGTGATGGAGACGATCGCTGATTTCGGCACGGTTGCCTACTTCGGCGTGCAGACCTTTGCGACTGGTATTTACACCAGTTGGATTTCCTTCACCGACCGAAGCGCCGCTGCCCAACTGGCGCTGTGTTTGCTGACCTTTGCTTTACTGCTGGCCATGCTGGAGCGCTATCAACGCGGCGAGGCGACCTATTCCGACACCTCCAAACGCCAGCAGATGATGGCTCCTTTGGAGCTAAACCGCGTGCAAGGCTTGCTTGCGATGGTGCTGTGCGGGGTACCTGTGGTGCTGGGCTGTCTGTTGCCAGTTGGCATTTTGCTTTCGATGGGGATCGGGTCGGGCCAAGACTTGTTAAGCCCACGCTATTTGGGGTTTTTGCGCAATTCGGTGACGCTTGCGGGCACTGCCGCGCTAGTCACTTTGATTGCGGCGGTTTGTCTTGGGTACTATCGCCGTGCGCGCCCCAGCGGGATGTCCGGATCGGCGGTCTATGTGGCACGGTTGGGCTATGCGGTGCCGGGCGGTGTGATTGCTGTGGGGTTGATGGTCCCGTTTGCGGCCTTTGACAACGCGCTTGACGGGTGGATGCGGGCGACGTTCGATATCTCAACCGGATTGCTGGTCACAGGCTCAATCTGGCTATTGATCGCGGCCTATATGGTGCGCTTTTTGGCGGCGGCTCTTGGAGCTTATGAAGGCGGGCAAAGCACGGTGCATCCGAACATGGATGCGGCGTCGCGGTCTTTGGGGCAATCGCCCTTTGGCACCCTGCGGCGGGTGCATTTGCCGATGCTGACGCCAAGCCTGCTGACTGCTGTTTTGATCGTCTTTGTCGACGTGATGAAAGAACTGCCCGCCACGCTTATCATGCGGCCGTTCAACTTTGATACGCTTGCGGTGCAGGCGTACCGGCTGGCGTCGGATGAGCGGCTGAACGGGGCAGCTGTCCCGTCTCTCGTAATTGTGGCCGTCGGGCTGTTGCCTGTGATCCTGATTTGTCGTCAGGTAGGTCGCGACAGATAAAGGGGTTTGCTATGACCAAGAAACTGAAAACATCCGCCGCCGAGATGGTCGCTGCATCGCGCGCACGGATCGAAGAGATTGAAACCAAAGACCTGATCGGCATGGTGAATGACCCTGATGTGGTCATCGTTGACCTGCGCGATATTCGCGAACGCGAGCGGTCAGGCTTCATACCCGGCAGTTTCCACTGTCCGCGTGGGATGGTCGAATTTTGGGTGGACCCCAACAGCCCGTACTTCAAGCCTGTCTTCGGTGAGGACAAAAAGTTCGTCTTCCATTGTGCCAGCGGTTGGCGGTCTGCCATCACCACGGCGACGCTGAACGATATGGGGTTTGAAGCGGCACATCTGCGCGAAGGGTTCTCAACCTGGGAAGAGCAGGGCGGTCCGGTCGAGAAAGGTTGAGATCAGGCGAAACTGTTGTCCGCCTGATCTCTATGGATCGGTTACTTCCAGCCCACAGCGTTGAACACTTCTTGAGCGGCGGGAATATTCCCTGCCACATCCGTCAGGTTCACTGCATCTGCTTTAAACGTGCCAAGGCTTTCGACGGACGGTGCAAGGGGCGTGCCTGCGACCACTGGAAACTCGTCGTTCCCGTTTGAGAAATAGACCTGCGCGGATTCGGACGTCATGTATTCCAGAAACTTGATCGCGTTGTCTTTGTTTGGTGCATTGGCTGCAACGCCGCCGCCGGACAGGTTCATATGCGCGCCGTTTCCGTCTTGGTCTGGGAAGATCCAACCGATTTGAGCGATGTCCGCGCTCAGCCCGTCCACGTCACGCCGAATGGCGCGGGCGAAGTAGTAGCTGTTTGAGACGGAGATATCGCATTCCCCTGACACGATCCCGCGCAACTGATCCGTATCGCCGCCCTGCGGGTCGCGGGCCATATTGGCGACGACGCCTTGTGCCCATTCGGTTGCGGCGTCAACGCCGTTATGGGTGATGATCGAGGCCAGCAGCGTCTGGTTGTACGAGTTGGTCGAGGACCGGATGCACACCTGACCTCTGTACTGTGGGTCTGCCAGATCAGCATAGTTTTGTGGCGGGTTGGCGACGCGGTCTTTGGCATAGAAGATGATGCGCGAGCGCTGGGAAAACCCGAACCATGTGTTGTCATCGTCTTGCAGGTTGGCGGGCACAGCCCCTTCTAGCGTGTCGCTGTCGATGGATTGCAACAGCCCCATGTCTTTGGCGCGGGCGAGCCGCGAGGTGTCGACGGTCAGCAACAGATCAGCCGGGCTGTTCGCCCCCTCGGCTTGCATGCGGGCCAGAAGTTCGTCGGCTTTGCCTTCGATACGGTTGATCGTGATGCCGGTTTGTTCAGTGAAGTCTGAATACAGCCGTTCGTCCGTGTCATAGTGGCGTGACGAATAAAGGTTTAGAACGCCATCGGCCAAGGCAGAGCTTGCAAGCAACGACAGGGCGAGGGTGACTGTAGGAATACGGGTCATGAGGTGTCTCGGTTTGATTTGTTCCAGATACGGGCGAATACCCGACTAAAACAATCAGATACACGATTCTAAGGGGGATGCAAATTATTCCGACTAAAATAGTCGGAATATCGCCATCACTGCCTTGAATGCACAAAAAAACCGCCCCCGAATGGGAGCGGTTTTTGAAACAGTCTGTTCCGGCGGCTTAACCCTGGCGGGCTTTAAACCGTGGCTGTGTCTTGTTGATCACGTAAACGCGGCCTTTGCGACGCACGATCCGGCAATCACGGTGCCGATTCTTAAGCGACCGGAGGGAATTCTTGACCTTCATGTTCGGTCTCCTTTTTCTCACGACGCTGACGGCGCCTTTGGTTTCGGGTGTTTCTAACCCATTGAAATGGATCAAAAACAGGTGTCTATGGTGGGCGATACTGGGATCGAACCAGTGACCCCTTCGATGTCAACGAAGTGCTCTACCGCTGAGCTAATCACCCATATCACCGACCGCGTTACAACACCCCAAATAAAATGGGGCGCGGAAAGCCCGCGCCGGTACGCGGTCTATAAATAGAGTCGTTCGCAGGATCAAGGGCTTTTGGACTTTGATTTTTTCGCGCTATGATAAACCGTTAGCAAGGAAACACGATGACCCACACCGCATATGAATTGACGCAACCGGACCAGCTTACGTCCTGTGTTGTTTTCGCGTCCCCCCATTCGGGTCGCGACTATTCAACGGCTTTCATGCGCAGCTCCATTCTGGATCAGCTGACGATCCGGTCGTCTGAAGACGCCTTTGTGGACGAACTTTTCGCGTCTGCCTCAACCTTTGGGTCGCCTTTCCTGTCTGCGGGCATGCCCCGCGCCTATGTCGATCTGAACCGCAGCCCTGATGAAATGGACCCTGCCTTGATCCGCGGTGTTCGCAAATCGGGTCATAACCCACGGGTGGCCTCTGGCCTTGGAGTGGTGCCGCGTGTTGTTGCCAATGGTCGGTCGATCTATCGCGGTAAGCTGGATCAGGCCGAGGCTGACCGCCGGATCGATGAGGTCTGGCACCCCTATCATAACGCCTTGCAATCCCTGATGGATCAGTCCCATGCGCGTTTTGGCCAAGCTGTTTTGGTCGATTGCCATTCAATGCCCCATGAGGCGATGGACGGGATTGCCCGTTCTGGTGCCCGCCGCCCCGAGGTCGTTTTGGGCGACCGTTTTGGTGCGGCTGCCAGTGGCGATGTGGTGGACCGGATTGAGGCGGCTTTTGTGTCCGCCGGGTTTGTGGTGTCGCGCAATGCCCCCTTTGCGGGCGCCTATATTACCCAAGCCTACGGCCGTCCGTCGCGCCGCCAACATGCGGTGCAGGTCGAAATTGACCGAGCGTTGTATATGAATGAGCGAACGATCCAGCCCAATGCCCGCTTTGCCACAGTGCAGCGCACCTTGCAGGGTGTGATTGCCGAGATTGCATCCATCGGGCAAGCGCGCCGGCCTTTGGCGGCTGAGTAACTACCGCAGCGCCCGCCCTTTCAGGATTGCATCGGACCCGAACTTTTCCCGGATTTTGTCTGCGGCGCGTTCTGCGTCTGTCCGTTGGCTTGCTTGGGGGTCCAACAGGTCACCGGATGTATCCGCCCCTTCGGCGGTGCAAAGGTCGGACAACCCACAGCCCAGCAATCTGAATGGCCCTTCGCCGAGGGCTGCATCAAACATCCCGCGTGCCGTTCTATACACGGTGTCTGCCAGCTGCGTTGGGCTGCGCAGGGATTGCCTGCGCGAGATCAGTGAGTGATCGGACCGTTTTAGTTTCAGTGTCACGACCCGCCCAGCAAGGTCTTTGGCCTTGGCGCGGTCAGATACTTTTTCCGCCATCCGCCACAGGTGTCCATCAAGGATGTCCGGGTTGCCAGTGTCTTCGTGAAAGGTGGTCTCGTTCGAGATCGACTTCATCGGCTCGTGGTTTGAGACCCGCCGTTTGTCTTGCCCCCGCGCCAGATGCCACAACCTGTCCCCCATCGACCCGAACCGCGCGTGCAGGTCGGTTTGATCCCACCGCAGCAGATCATCAAAAGTCTGGATGCCAGCTTTATCGAGCGAGGCCTGCATCGCTGGTCCGACCCCCCAGATCATCCGCACTGGTTTGTCGTTCAAGAAATCCATCGTCTCGGCCTTGCCGATGACTGAGAACCCGTGCGGTTTGTCCAGATCAGAAGCGACCTTGGCCAGAAACTTGTTGTGACTGAGTCCGATGGACCCTGTTAGCCCAAGTTCCGATTTCATCCGCCGGACCAAGCCTGCCAACATCACCGCAGGAGGTGCGCCGTGCAGCCGATTTGTGCCTGTCATGTCCATGAATGCTTCGTCCAGTGACAAGGGTTCGATCGAGGGGGTCAGGTCTTGCATCATCGATTTGATTGCGCGGGATGCCTCTGCATAGGCTTCCATTCTAGGCGGCACCACAACCGCGTCGGGGCAAAGCTTAAGCGCTTGAAACATCGGCATGGCAGACCGAACGCCCCTGATCCGCGCCACGTAGCAGGCCGTGGACACGACCCCCCGCCTGCCGCCGCCGATGACCACCGGTTTGTCGCGCAGGTCTGGATTGTCGCGCTTTTCGACCGATGCATAAAAGGCGTCGCAGTCCATGTGGGCGATAGACAGATCGAACAGCTCTGCATGTGCTGTCACACGCGGCGACCGGCACTGCGGACAGCGCGGCGCATCATCGAATTGGGTCAGGCAATCGCGGCAAAGGGCGGGCATGGGGCAGGTCCGATCAGCTCACAGATATATTACGCCTGTTGCGCAGATTTCACTAGCTTTGATCCGCAACTTCTGTATATGTTTCCGATAGGAAACAGCCCCGCCGGGAGAGCCGCGGGCCTCGCAGGAAACTGTGGGACAGTCCGCCGCCGAAGGAGAAACCACCCCGGTCAACTCTCAGGCACAAAGGACTGGTTGGGCTGTCACACTCCGGAGAGTCGTCTGTTTGGCAGGCGCACCGAAGGCGCAAGCCGCGACAGACGCGGTGCATCGCTCAGGTATCCAAGACGGAGCGGGGTAGGGCCAGACGCGTTGCGCTGCCCTCGTCTTTGGAGTGATTGGACATGACACGTATTGCTGTAATCGGCGCCGGTATAACCGGTGTCACCACCGCTTATGAGCTGCACACCCGTGGTTTTGAGGTCGTCGTTTTTGACCGCAACCGCTATGCCGCGATGGAAACCAGCTTTGCCAATGGCGGCCAGTTGAGCGCCAGCAACGCCGAGGTTTGGAACACCTTTGCTACCGTTCTTAAGGGCATCAAATGGATGGCCCGTCGCAATGCGCCTTTGCTGGTGAACCCGCGCCCAAGCTGGCACAAGCTGTCTTGGATGGCCGAGTTTCTGGGCAATATTCCAAATTACAAATCGAACACCATTCAAACTGCCGCTTTGGCTGTGTCTGCCCGTAAAGGTCTCAGCGATATGGCCGCCGGTGCAGGCGTTGATTTCGACTGGTCGCCTGCCGGTATTTTGCACTTCTATAAGAACGACAAAGATCTAGCCCACGCCCGCAAAGTCACTGATCTGCTCGGGCAAGGCGGGTTGACCCGAGAAGAGCTAACCGCTGACGAAGTACTGGCCAAGGAGCCGACTTTGCACGGCAAGGTCGTTGGCGGGTTCTGGACTCAAAGCGATAGCACGGGCGATATCCATAAATTCTCAACTGGTGTTGCCGGATGGCTCGCAAAGCAGGGTGTTGATTTCCGGTTGGGGGTTTCTGTGGACGCGTTGCACAGTGAAAACGGCGTCACCGAGATCAATGGTGAGAAATTCGATGGTGTCGTGGTAACCGCAGGTGTGGCCAGTCGCGATATGGCGCGCAAGCTGGGGGATCGTGTGAATGTCTATCCGGTCAAAGGCTATTCGATCACGGTCAACCTGACTGATGTCCAAAGCCAAGGTGCAGCGCCGATGGTGTCTTTGCTGGATGACGACGCAAAAATCGTGACGTCGCGCCTTGGTAAAGACCGCTTTCGTGTGGCGGGAACGGCGGAGTTTAACGGGGCGAACAAAGACATTCGCGCTGACCGGATCGCCCCGCTGACCAAATGGGTTGAAACGCATTTTCCGGCCGTTTCAACCGAGACTGTTGTGCCTTGGGCGGGCCTGCGTCCAATGATGCCCAACATGATGCCGCGCGTGGGTGCAGGGCGCAAAGCGGGGGTATTTTACAACACCGGTCACGGGCATTTGGGTTGGACATTGAGTGCCGCAACCGCCGCTCTTGTGGCAAGCCAGATACAGACCCATTTTGCCGACCGGAAACAGACTGTACACACCGGATTGTCCTTCAAAAACGCCTGAAAGCCCCTATATAGGGTATAATCATAATTCAGAGGGACAATTTATGGACATCGGAGCGCTATTGGCGGACATCGTGGGCGGCAACATTGTTTTGCTGCTATTGGCTGGCTTTATCATCGTTTGCATTCTGCTGGGGGTACGGATCGTGCCTCAATCGGAAAAGCATGTGGTGGAACGGTTTGGCCGTCTCAAATCGGTGCTTGGACCAGGGATCAACTTTATCGTCCCGTTTCTGGATCGCGTGGCCCATAAGATTTCCATTTTGGAACGGCAGTTGCCGAACGCCTCTCAAGACGCGATTACATCGGACAACGTGTTGGTGCAGGTCGAGACATCTGTATTCTACCGCATCACCGAGCCTGAGCGTACCGTCTACAGGATCCGCGATGTGGATGCTGCGATTGCGACCACAGTTGCGGGGATCGTCCGTGCCGAGATCGGTAAGATGGAACTGGACGAGGTTCAGTCCAACCGGTCCCATTTGATCAGTGAGATCAAAGCACAGGTAGAACAAGCCGTGGATGAATGGGGTATTCAGGTGACCCGCGCCGAATTGCTGGATGTGAACCTTGACCAAGCCACCCGCGACGCGATGCTGCAGCAGTTGAATGCTGAACGTGAACGCCGTGCGGCTGTGACCCGCGCTGAGGGTGAAAAACGCTCAGTTGAGCTGAACGCCGACGCTGAACTTTACGCTGCAGATCAAGCCGCCAAAGCCCGCCGGATTTCAGCCGATGCCGAAGCCTATGCCACGGGTGTGGTTGCGGCAGCCATTAAGGAAAACGGTCTTGAAGCTGCCCAGTATCAGGTTGCTTTGAAACAGGTTGAGGCTTTGAACGCCTTGGGCAACGGGCAAGGATCAAGCACTGTACTTTTGCCTGCCAATGCGTTGGACGCCTTTGGCGATGCCTTCAAGATGTTGAAAGGGAAAGCCTGATGGGTATGGAATTTTGGAACCAATGGTGGGTCTGGGCGTCGATCGCCTTGGCCCTTGCCATCGCCGAAATGCTGTTGCCCGGGTTCATTCTGCTGGGCTTTGCTATTGGTGCCGCGATTGTCGCTGCCATTGTGTTCTTCGCCCCCCCGATCAGCCTGTTCTGGCTTGGGGTCATCTTCGCCGTGCTGTCCCTGATCGCATGGATCATCTTGCGCAATACGTTCAAGCTGAAGACCGGACAGGTGAAGACGTTTGATGAGGATATCAACGGTTAGGCGATTGCGCTTGCGGTGAGTTGAGCTCACCTACAATCGCTTCTGCCGCAGACTTTGGATCATCTGCTGTCCAAACAGGGCGCCCGACCACGATGTGGTCTGCTCCGTCTGCAATGGCCGACGCCGGCGTTGCCACCCGTTTCTGATCGCCCAAGGCTGCCCCTGCGGGACGGACCCCGGGGGTGACGATCAGTTTGCCGGATGCCTCGGGCAGCGCACGTATCAGGGCGGCCTCTTGGGGTGATGCGATGATCCCGTCTGCCCCGGCCTCGAACGCTTTGCCTGCCCGCTCAACGACCAGATCGGGGATCGCCCCGTCCTTGATCAGGCTGCCGTCCAGATCATTCCGATCCAGCGAGGTCAGAATGGTCACGCCCAGAATTTTGGTCTTGGACCCAGCGGCCCCTTGCTTGGCGGCGGAGACAACATGCGGGTCGCCGTGGACAGTCAGAAAATCCAGATCAAACTGGGCAAGGCCCCGCACCGCAGCCTCAACCGTGGCGCCGATGTCGAACAGTTTCATATCCAAAAAGATGCGCTTGCCGTGTTCTTGTTTCAGCTCATTCGCCAAGGCCAGCCCGCCGCCTGTCAGCATCCCCAACCCGATTTTATAGAACGACACCGTATCCCCGAGCGTTTCCGCCAGCTTCAACCCGTCCAATGCATTGGGCACGTCTAACGCTACGATGAGCCGATCATCTGTCATGGGAGGGACCTTTCTGGGTTTGGAGTTTGGCGGGGAATACCCGCTGATTCCGGTGGTGTCCATGGCGCAGGGGTCTTGAAGCCCCGCGGCGCGATGCCCAAATAGTAGTCGAGGCCCAACCGACAGAGTGCTGCCAAGCAGGCGACGTCAATTCAGTGGGTGCTTTGTAAGGAGAAATGCTATGGACTTATCCAAGTTCACCGAGCGGTCGCGCGGTTTCATTCAAGCCGCCCAAACGATTGCGACCCGTGACAGCCACCAACGGCTGACCCCAGACCACGTTTTGAAAGCGTTGATGGATGACGACCAAGGGTTGGCGTCCAATCTGATCAGCAATGCAGGTGGCGATCCAGCGGCTGTGCTGAATGCCGTTGATCTTTCCCTGTCCAAACAGTCCAAGGTGACCGGCGACGCTGCGCAGGTCTATCTGGACAACGCAACCACCAAGGTGCTGGCCGAGGCTGAAAGCATCGCCAAGAAAGCTGGTGACAGTTTTGTCCCTGTTGAGCGTATCTTGATGGCGCTTTGTATGGTCAAGTCCGGTGCCCGCACAGCGCTTGAGGCCGGTAAAGTGACCGCCCAAGGCCTGAATTCAGCGATCAATGATATTCGCAAAGGCCGCACCGCTGACAGTGCCAGCGCCGAGGATGGGTACGACGCGTTGAAGAAATACGCCCATGATCTGACCGAGGCCGCCGAGCAGGGCAAGATTGACCCCATCATTGGCCGCGACGAAGAAATTCGCCGTGCGATGCAGGTGCTTAGCCGTCGTACCAAGAACAACCCTGTTCTGATCGGTGAACCCGGAGTTGGTAAGACCGCCATCGCCGAAGGTTTGGCCCTGCGCATCATCAATGGCGATGTCCCTGAATCCCTGCGCAACAAAAAGCTGTTGTCTTTGGACATGGGCGCATTGATCGCCGGTGCTAAGTATCGTGGCGAATTTGAGGAACGCCTGAAAGCGGTCTTGAACGAAGTTACCGCTGCTGCGGGCGAGATCGTCTTATTCATTGACGAAATGCACACCCTTGTCGGTGCTGGCAAAGCCGATGGTGCGATGGATGCCGCCAACCTGATTAAGCCTGCGCTCGCCCGTGGTGAGCTGCATTGTATTGGTGCCACCACTTTGGATGAGTACCGGAAGTACGTTGAAAAGGACGCAGCCTTGGCCCGTCGTTTCCAGCCGGTCATCATTCAAGAACCGACCGTTGAGGACACCGTGTCGATTTTGCGCGGCATCAAGGAAAAGTACGAACTCCACCACGGGGTGCGTATTTCCGACAGTGCTTTGGTTGCGGCGGCAACGCTGTCGCATCGCTACATTACGGATCGGTTCTTGCCCGATAAGGCCATCGACTTGGTGGATGAGGCCGCGAGCCGTTTGCGTATGGAGGTCGATAGCAAGCCCGAAGAGCTTGATGCGCTGGACCGTCAGATCTTGCAGATGCAGATCGAGGCCGAGGCCTTGCGCGTTGAAGATGATGCCGCATCCAAGGATCGTTTGAAAACGCTTGAGAAAGACTTGGCTGATCTGCAGGATCGTGCGTCTGAAATGACGGCGCAATGGCAGGCCGAACGCGACAAGCTTGCCGGTGCCCGTGATCTGAAAGAACAGTTGGACCGTGCGCGGGCCGAGTTGGATATCGCCAAACGTGAAGGCAATCTGGCCAAGGCCGGAGAGCTGTCTTACGGCGTTATCCCTCAGCTTGAAGCCAAACTTGCCGAGGCCGAAGGTGCCGAAAGCGAAGTAATGGTGTCCGAGGCCGTTCGCCCCGAGCAGATCGCCAGTGTGGTTGAGCGTTGGACCGGTATTCCGACAAGTCGGATGCTGGAAGGTGAGCGTGAAAAGCTGCTGCGCATGGAAGAAGGCTTGCACAAGCGGGTCATCGGTCAGGAAACGGCTGTGCATGCGGTTGCCAATGCGGTGCGTCGTGCGCGGGCTGGCTTGAACGACGAAGGGCGTCCGCTGGGCAGCTTTTTGTTCCTTGGGCCAACGGGTGTCGGTAAGACTGAACTGACCAAAGCGGTCGCTGAATTCCTGTTCGACGATGACAGCGCGATGGTGCGGATTGATATGTCCGAGTTCATGGAAAAGCACGCCGTTGCACGGCTAATTGGCGCGCCTCCGGGCTATGTGGGGTATGATGAAGGCGGTGTTTTGACAGAAGCGGTTCGTCGTCGCCCTTATCAGGTTGTTTTGTTTGACGAAGTCGAAAAGGCGCATCCTGATGTGTTCAACGTACTGTTGCAGGTGCTTGACGATGGGGTGCTGACTGATGGGCAGGGCCGCACGGTCGATTTCAAGCAGACGCTGATTATCCTGACCTCGAACCTTGGGGCACAGGCGCTAAGCCAGCTTCCAGACGGGGCTGATGCAGGAGACGCAAAGCGTGATGTGATGGACGCTGTCCGTGCTCATTTCCGGCCTGAGTTCTTGAACCGTTTGGACGAGACGATCATCTTCGACCGTCTGAACCGTGGCGATATGGACGGGATCGTTACGATCCAGATGGCGCGGTTGTTGAAGCGGTTGGCGGCCCGCAAGATCACGCTTGATCTGGATGATCCGGCGCGGACATGGCTTGCCGATGAGGGGTATGACCCTGTGTTCGGCGCACGACCGTTGAAGCGTGTGATCCAACGCAGCTTGCAAGACCCGCTGGCTGAAATGCTTTTGTCGGGCGATGTGGCTGACGGGGATACCGTCAAGGTCACCGCCAGCGCGGACGGATTGCTGATCGGTGACAAGGTATCGGCCAGCAACAGGCCCAAGCCGGATGATGCGGTTGTCCACTAGCTAAATGAAAAGCCCCCGACAGTGATCGGGGGCTTTTTGTTTCAGGCCGGTCCTGCGGTTGTGAGCAACTGGGCCTTGCAGTCATCCCCGAACCTGCGCAGTGTTCATTCAACTTTGAACAACGCGGCAGGAGACAGCGATGGACGGCATGGGTATGGGCATGGCATTCGATATTCTCGAGGTTCTCGCGTATTTGTTTGTGGGCCTAATCGGCGTCGTCGCTTTGATCGCGGTTGTTCTGTTCGTCATCGACATCAGTCAGACCCATGATGCGATCCGCCGGAATTATCCTGTCATCGGCCGGTTCCGCGGCATCTTTTCCAACCTTGGTGAATTTTTCCGACAGTACTTCTTTGCGATGGACCGCGAGGAACTGCCGTTCAACCGCGCCCAACGTGAATGGGTCAAGCGCGCTGGCGAAGGCCATGGCAATACCGTCGCTTTTGGATCTACCCGCAACCTCAATGTCGTCGGCACGC
>CAZWSE010000020.1:34164-38242 GCA_964636575.1 uncultured Sulfitobacter sp.
CATGGCAATACCGTCGCTTTTGGATCTACCCGCAACCTCAATGTCGTCGGCACGCCCATATTCGTGAACGCGGCCTTCCCGCCCTTGGATGACCAGTTTTCCAAAACTGCCCCGATGGTTGTCGGGGCAGGGGCACGGGTGCCGTTTACTGCGTCGTCTTTCTTTAACCTGTCCGGCATGAGCTATGGCGCGATTTCAAAGCCTGCTGTCACGGCCCTTAGTATGGGGGCCAAAAAGGCGGGTATCTGGATGAACACGGGCGAGGGCGGTTTGTCTCCGTTTCATCTCGAAGGCGGCGCTGACATTGTGTTTCAGATCGGCACCGCCAAATACGGCGTCCGCGATGAGGCGGGCAATCTGAGCGATGATAAACTGCGCGCCGTTGCCGCCCATGAGCAGGTCCGCATGTTTGAGATCAAGCTGGCCCAAGGCGCGAAACCCGGTAAGGGCGGCATCCTGCCCGGTGAGAAAGTGAATTCTGAGATCGCAGCTATTCGCGGGATTGCGGAAGGACAAGACAGTATTTCCCCTAACCGACACCTAGAAGTCGACGACTGGGATGATCTTTTGGACATGATCGCCCGTGTCCGCGATGTGACCGGCAAACCGACGGGTATCAAAACGGTCTTCGGCGATGCGCAGGCCTTTCGCGACTTGTTTGACACGATCAACAGGCGCGGCGTTGAATCGGCGCCTGACTTTATCACCATTGATGGCGGCGAAGGCGGCACAGGTGCCTCGCCCATGCCATTGATCGATTTGGTTGGGGTGTCTATCCGCGAAGCCCTGCCTCTTGTTGCCAACCTGCGCGATGAGGCTGGTTTGAAAGACCGGATCAGGCTGATCGCATCGGGCAAACTGGTGAACCCCGGCGATGTGGCTTGGGCCTTGGCGGCTGGGGCGGATTTCATCACATCCGCGCGTGGATTTATGTTTAGCTTGGGCTGTATTCAGGCTTTGAAGTGCAACAAGAACACTTGCCCCACGGGGATCACCACCCACGACCCGCGTTTCCAGAAAGGGCTTGTGGTCGAAGACAAATACGTCCGCGTGGCCCGCTATGCCAAGGATATCATCAAAGAGGTTGAAACCATTTCGCATTCGGTCGGTGTGGCTGAACCGCGTCAGATGCGACGCCGGCATGTGCGGATTATGCAAGACAGCGGCATCTCTGTCCCGATGCATGAGATCCTCCCAAGTTACAGTGAGATGCCTGAAACGTGAGCCAAACGCGTTTGGCGATCCGCGGCGTTGGCTTTATATACCAGTCAACCAACTTGAGGAGCGCCCGAAATGGCCCATCGCTGGAAGAACACGCTGACAGCTGCGGATGTCACCCCTCACACTGCATTTCTGAACCGTCGTCAGATCATGGCGGGTGCGGCAGGGCTGGGTTTGATCGGCGCCGCAGGCGCGGCCCAAGCCGCCGAAGACCTGACCCCAAACAGCTATGAAGAAATCACCAGCTACAACAACTTCTACGAATTCGGCACGGGCAAGTCCGACCCTGCCCAGAACGCGCATACCCTGACCACCGATCCTTGGTCGGTGACGATTGACGGGTTGGTTGACACTCCGGGTGAGTATTCGATGGCGCAGATCAACGAGGCCATGACCACAGAAGAGCGAATCTACCGTTTCCGCTGCGTCGAGGCCTGGTCGATGGTCATCCCGTGGAACGGGTTTGAGCTGGCGGATTTACTGACCTTGGCAGGCGTTCAGCCCGAGGGCAAATATGTAGCCTTTGAGACCGCACTGCGCCCTGACGAAATGCCCGGTGTGCGCTTTCCTGCGCTAGATTGGCCCTACGTTGAAGGACTGCGCATGGATGAGGCGATGCATCCGCTGACACTGATGGCCACTGGCATCTATGGCAAACCGATCCCCAACCAAAACGGCGCGCCGATCCGGCTGGTTGTGCCATGGAAGTACGGGTTCAAATCGATCAAATCCATCGTGCGGATCACCGTCACCGAGGACGAGCCGCCCACAAGCTGGAACAAGGCCAATGCCCGCGAATACGGGTTCTATAGCAATGTGAACCCCGAAGTGTCTCACCCGCGATGGTCTCAGGCGTCAGAGCGGACGATCGGTGGCGGCCTGTTTGCCAAGCGTATCCCGACGTTGATGTTCAATGGCTATGAAGAAGAGGTCGCTGGTTTGTACGAAGGTATGGACCTGAAGGCGAACTTCTGATCGTGCCTTTTCATTTGGTCGGCTTTCGATCAAAGTTTTCGTATGACAGCGCCGACCAAAACCCCGACCTATGCCCCCGACTTTTATGGCGATGCGTTCATCCTCGATCCGGAAGCGCATTATAAGGACATGCGCGCGCTGGGGCCGGTTGTCTGGTTGGAACAAAACAACTGCTATGCGGCGACACATTATGACAGCGTGGTCGAAGTGCTGCGCGGATCGGATCGGTTTATCTCGGGCAAGGGGTTGTCGCTGAATGATGATGTGAACAAATTGCTGATTGGCAATTCGCTCAATTCGGACAGTCCTGAACATGAAAAGCGACGGTCTGTGACAGCGGTGCCGATCATGCCCAAAAACATTGTGCCGCTGGAAGACTATATACATAGCACGGCGCAGGCTTTGGCTGCGCAATTGGTCGCGAAAGAACGCTTTGATGCGATATCGGATTTTGCAGTCGTTTTGCCGCTTGCGATTGTGGTCGATCTGGTGGGCCTGAGCGATGAAGGTAAGGACGAAATGCTCAACTGGGCCTCGGCGGCGTTCAATCTGTTTGAAGGGTTCAATGAACGATCCAAGGCTGCCTTCGATGATTTGAAGGGCTTGCAGACCTATCTGGCCGAACATGGTCGCCGCGATGCCTTGAAAGACGGTGGTTTGGCGCAGCGTATTTTTGATGTCGCCCCCGAAAAAGGGTTCACGGAGGCTGAGGCTGCCCAAATGATGCGCGACTATATCAACCCGTCTTTGGATACGACTGTGTCGGTCGCTGGTTTTGCAGCCTATTACTTTGCCAAGCATCCTGACCAGTGGGACAAGCTGCGCGCTGATCCTGATCTTGTGCCAAATGCGATTGAAGAGATCGTGCGGCTTGCCACCCCGATCCGCGCCTTTTCGCGCTATGTCGCGTTGGATACCGAAGTTGCCGGCGTGCCGTTGAAAGAGGGGGACCGTATTCTTGCTGTCTATGCCTCTGCCAATCGCGATGAGCGGATGTGGGACAACCCCGACCAGTTTGATGTCACCCGACCCGTGCGCAAGCATGTGGGGTTCGGGCATGGCAAGCACACGTGTATGGGTTTGCATCTGGCCCGTCGTGAGCTGATAAATCTGGTTGAGGCCATGCTGCCCCGCGTCAAACGCTGGCATCTGGACGGTGAACCTGAGATCGGAATGAACAACTCCATCCGTGGGTTTTCGCATTTGCCTGTACGGGTAGAGCCTGCGTGAAAGACTGGATCAACGGAGCAGCGCGTAAGATCCCTACGTGGGCTGTATATATAGTATACCTTTTGCCGGTGCCCTGGCTTTTCTATCTCGCGACCACCGGTGGGCTGGGGGTTGAGCCGATCAAGCCGCTTGAGCATGAGCTGGGCGAGATCGCGATGCAGCTTTTGATTATCGGATTGTGCATCACACCATTGCGTCGGTTCTTCGGAATCAACCTGATCAAGTTCCGCCGCGCTATTGGATTGCTCGCCTTTATATATGTGGTTCTGCATTTGGGGGTCTGGGTGGTATTGGACATGAGCCTGCTATGGCCGCAAATGTGGGCCGATATCTGGAAACGGCCGTACATCACGATTGGAATGGTTGCGTTTGTGCTGATGGTGCCTTTGGCGGTGACGTCTAACGATGCCTCTGTCCGGCGACTCGGCGCTGCGGGGTGGCGCAAATTGCACAAATTGGTCTATCCCATCGCTGTTCTGGGGGCCGTGCACTTCATCATGGTGCAAAAAGTGTGGGAAATTGAGCCTGTCGTCTATTTATTGGTCGTTCTGTGTATCCTCGGGTTGCGCCGACAAGCCTGATTCCGTCCAAAAACCCGAATTTTTGAGGTGAATCGGGCGACTCGGGTGTCAGGGATTCTCGTGTTGAGCCC
>CAZWSE010000021.1:0-18336 GCA_964636575.1 uncultured Sulfitobacter sp.
TCATGCTGTGGGAAATCCTGCCCAACGCACGCGGGCCGCTGATCGTCGATTTCTGTCTGCGCATCGGCTATACAACGATCCTTTTGGGGACGCTTGGCTTCTTTGGCCTTGGTCTGCCCCCCGAAAGCCCTGATTGGGGCAGCACAATCAACGAAGGCCGCAAGCTTTTGTCGATCTATCTGCACCCTGCTCTGCCGCCTGCCTTTGCGTTGATGACCATGGTTTTGGGTCTCAACTTGCTGGCCGACGGCCTGCGCGAGGAATCGTTGAAAGACTGATGGCAGTAATCTTAAACATAGCCGCAGTTTTTTCTGCCCTTGTTGCATCCTGGTTTTGGTTTGCAAGTACAAGGAAACCCCCGCCTGAATCTTATGGCTACGGCTTAATGGCGCCGGAAGATTGGAAAACTAATCCTACTGATTCATTTCTATGGGCTGTTGAGAATAGTAAGAAAAATAAAAAGGCCGCACTGGCTTCAGGAGTTTCGGCACTGCTCATTGCACTGTCCATGATTGCCGAATTGCTAACATGAAGGAGGCTAGAATGGCCAAAGCAAAATACGATGGACCCATTTTGGAGATCGACAAGCTGTCTATTTCCTTCTTCACCCGCCTGCGCGAAATTCCCGCTGTTATGGACTTTTCTGTCGCCATTCAGCCTGGTGAAGCTGTCGGTCTGGTCGGCGAATCCGGCTGCGGTAAGTCAACCGTCGCTTTGGGTGTCATGCAGGATCTGGGCAAGAACGGCAGAATCGTTGGCGGATCCATCAAGTTCAAAGGCCGCGATCTGGGCGAGATGAGCATGGAAGAGCTGCGCGATATTCGGGGATCCGAGATTGCTATGATTTATCAAGAGCCAATGGCGTCCCTGAACCCCGCCATGCGCATCGGCAAACAGTTGATGGAAGTGCCCATGATCCATCAGGGCATGTCTGAATCCGATGCCTATGATCGCGCCTTGCAGGTGGTCACAGACGTAAAGCTGCCCGACCCCAAGCGCATTTTGAACAGTTTCCCCCACCAGTTGTCCGGCGGCCAACAGCAGCGCATCGTCATCGCCATGGCCCTGATGAGCGAGCCATCCTTGCTGATCCTCGACGAACCGACAACCGCCCTAGACGTGACCGTTGAGGCCGCCGTGGTGGAACTGGTCAAGGATTTGGGCAAGAAATACGGCACCTCCATGCTGTTTATCTCGCACAACCTCGGTCTGGTTCTGGAAACCTGCGACCGCATTTGCGTTATGTATTCCGGCGAAGCTGTCGAGCGCGGCAGCATCGAAGATGTCTTTGACGAGATGCAGCATCCTTATACCCAAGCTTTGTTTCGATCTATCCCGCTGCCGGGTGCCGACAAGAACGCACGGCCCTTGGTCGCCATACCGGGCAACTTTCCATTGCCCCACGAACGCCCGCCCGGCTGTAACTTTGGCCCGCGCTGCGATTACTTTGAGGCCGGCCGTTGCGATCAGGGTGAGATTGCGATGGAAAACGTCCCCGGCAATGACCGCCATGCCAGCCGCTGTCTGAAATTCAAGGAAATCGATTGGGATGCCCCCTTGGAACTGGCAGATGTCAAATCCAAGGGCGAGGTCGGCAAGGTTGTTCTCAAAATGGACAACCTTAAGAAATACTACGAAGTCGCGGCCTCAGCTCTTTTCAGTGGCGGCGACAAGAAGGTCGTCAAAGCCAATGAGACCTTGTCCTTTGAGGCCCGCGAATCCGAGACATTGGCCATTGTGGGTGAATCCGGCTGCGGTAAATCCACCTTTGCCAAGGTGCTCATGGGGCTAGAGACTGCGACCGACGGGCAAATATTGCTTGATAATCGCGATATCCAAAGCACCCCCATTGAAAGCCGTGACACCAAGACGGTTGCGGACATCCAGATGGTGTTCCAGAACCCATTTGACACGCTGAATCCATCAATGACCGTGGGCCGCCAGATCGTCCGCGCGCTTGAGATTTTCAAGGTCGGCAACAACGAGGCCGAGCGTTGGGACCGCATGCTGGTTCTGCTTGATCTCGTGAAGCTGCCCCGCGAATTTGCGACCCGTATGCCCCGCCAACTGTCGGGCGGTCAAAAGCAGCGCGTCGGGATCGCCCGCGCCTTTGCCGGTGACGCCCGCATCGTTGTGGCGGATGAACCTGTGTCTGCCTTGGATGTATCCGTTCAGGCGGCTGTGACCGATCTGTTGATGGAAATCCAGCGCGAACACAAAACGACGCTTCTGTTCATCAGCCATGATCTGTCGATTGTCCGCTACCTGTCGGATCGCGTGATGGTCATGTATCTGGGCCATGTGGTCGAACTTGGGACGACCGATCAGGTCTTTGCGCCGCCCTATCACCCCTATACAGAAGCCCTGCTCTCTGCGGTGCCCATCGCGGATACCTCCGTAAAGAAACGTCATATCGTTTTGGAAGGCGACATCCCGTCGGCGATGAACCCGCCCTCTGGCTGTCCGTTCCAAACCCGCTGCCGGTGGAAGTCCGAAGTGGGCGGCGGTCTGTGCGAAAAAGAGGTCCCGCCGGTGCGTGTGGTTGGCGACAACCACCAGATCAAATGCCACCTCAGCGATGACAAACTGGCAGAAATGACACCTGTGATCGAAGTGGGTGTGGCGGCAGAATAACGCATAAAGCCGGGGCGTTAGGCTCCGGCTTTCATGTCGCGTTGTCGCTGCAAAAAGGGTTACCCGCCCCAGATGACTTTCACGTAGTTGCGGGTTTCTTTGTACGGGGGCACGCCGTTGTACTTTTTCACGGCACCGGGTCCTGCGTTGTAAGCCGCCAGCGCCAAGCGCCATGAACCGAATTCATTGAATTGTTCTTTGAGATACTTGGCCCCGCCTTCAAGGTTCTGCTTGGGGTCTCGCGGGTTCACCCCCAGATAGCGGGCCGTACCGGGCATCAATTGGGCCAAACCATAAGCGCCTTTGTGGGATTTCGCTTTGGGGTTCCAAGCGCTTTCCTGTTGGACAAGGCGCAAGAACAGGTCCTCAGGCACGCCGTACTTGCGGGCAGCCGCGCGGGCAATCGGCATGTACTGGCCGCGATATTTGCCACGGTAGCTTGGCACATCGCCTTCCACGCCAGGGATCACAATGCTTTGGGGCTTCAACCGGACAGAGTTCGCATATTGCTTTGCAGCACGGTCGTCCAGAATGCGGGTCTGAGAGCTGAACAACGAAGACCGGTTCTTGGTCGACAAGACGTCGGATGCCGCCGCCGTTGCTATCAATGCAGCCGCACACAGTCCGGCCGTCAGTGTCTTGATCATCATCGCTCTTGCCCCACAGCAACTTGCAGTCTGACCCGTATAGATCGTTTTTCATCGGGGGCCAAGCACTCGGGGCGCATTAACCGTGTTTAAACCCTGAGCGGCGAAGTGTAGGGTCACGCGAACCAAGTTAAACACAGATTCGACAGGGGGCAGATATGGCCGGCTCAGTGAACAAAGTAATCCTTATCGGCAATCTGGGCGCTGACCCGGAAGTGCGCACATTCCAGAACGGCGGAAAGGTCTGCAACCTGCGGATCGCAACCTCCGAGACATGGAAAGACCGCAACACCAATGAGCGCAAGGAACGTACCCAGTGGCACACTGTGGCGATCTTTTCCGAACCTTTGGTGCGGGTCGCGGAACAGTACCTGAAAAAAGGCTCCAAGATTTACGTTGAAGGGCAGCTGGAAACCCGCAAATGGCAAGACCAGTCTGGCGCGGATCGGTATTCGACCGAAGTTGTGCTGCGCCCTTACACATCAACGCTCACCATGCTTGACGGACGTGGCGATGGTGGCGGCGGAGGCGGCGGCAATTATGGCGGCGGTCAAAGCGGCGGCTACGATCAAGGCGCGCCCGGCGGCTACGACCAAGGCCCAAGCCAAGGCGGCAGCGCACCGTCACGCGATCTCGACGACGAAATCCCGTTCTAAGACGCGCACCTTTACCTTTTCAAAAATACTCAAAAAGGACTGTCCTCAAGCAGGGCGGTCTTTTTTTATTAAGCACTGTCGCGCAGCACGTCCAAAACCACATCCTTTGGCACATCACCGGTCACAAAAGCATCGCCAATCCCGCGGGCAAGAATAAACCGAAGCTGGCCATCGACGACCTTCTTGTCCTGCCCCATCAAATCCAACAGACCCGCCGCGTCGGGCAAATCGCCCTCAATATCGGCAATATCCGTTTTCATCCCCATCGCTTTCAGGTGCGCACGCACGCGGCTTGGGTCTTCTTGCGCACACAGACCCAAACGGGCAGATGTCTCAAAGGCCAAAGCACAGCCAATGGCGACACCTTCACCGTGCAGCAATCTGTCCGAATAGCCTGTTGCGGCCTCAAGCGCGTGGCAAAAGGTATGACCAAGGTTCAGCAAGGCACGGTCGCCCTGCTCGGTCTCGTCACGGGCCACGATGTCGGCTTTCATCTGAACCGACCAGCGCACAGCCTCGACCCGCGCCGCAACATCACCCGACGCCAATGCAGGTCCTTGAGTTTCCAGCCATTCAAAGAACGCGGCATCGCCAAGCATTCCGTACTTCACGACTTCACCGTATCCAGCGAGAAAATCACGCGGGGTCAGCGTGCCAAGCACAGCGGTATCCGCCAGCACCAAAGACGGCTGATGAAAGGCCCCGATCAGGTTCTTACCCTGCGGCGCATTGATGCCCGTCTTACCACCGACCGAGCTGTCGACCTGTGCCAGCAAGCTCGTCGGTATCTGCACAAAGCGGACCCCACGGCGCAACACAGCCGCGGCAAAGCCCACCAAATCACCGATAACGCCGCCGCCAAAGGCTATGACCACATCGCGACGCTCGACTTTCTGATCCAGCAACCATTCAACGCAGCGTGTGAACTGCGGCCAGCCCTTGGTGGTTTCCCCCGCAGGCAAAACAAGCGCTTCCATGGATACACCCGCACTGGCCAGACCTGCGCGCAGGGTCTCAAGATGCAAGCCAGCGACAGTCTCATCGCTGACCACCACAACACGGGGACGCGGCAGCAAGGGGGCAATCAGCGCGCCCGCCTCATGAACCAAATCAGGGCCGATCAGAACGTCATAAGATCGCGCACCCAGATCCACATGAACGGTCTCACGCATCGGTCTTCTCCAGCACATCTTTGCGGGTCAATAAGGTGTCGCAGACACGGGTCGCCATGGCCTCAATCGACAGGGCACGCTCCGCGGTCACAGGCATATCCGCCAGTTTGTAAATCGGCACACGGGCCTCATAAATCTCGGACAGGGTGCGCTTGGGATCGCTGGTGCGCAGCAATGGACGGGTCGTTTTATGGCGCACCCGTTGCCATAGCAGGTCCAGATCAGCGTCCAGCCAAACAGAGACACCATCGCGGGCGATCACATCCCGATTGCCGGCTTGCAAAAACGCCCCCCCGCCGGTCGACAGAATACAAGGTGTTTCCAGCAACAAGCGCGCAATCACCTGGCTTTCTTTCTCGCGAAAGAACGACTCGCCGTCGCGCTCAAAGATTTCGGCAATGGACTGATTGGCAGCGGTTTCGATCTCGGCATCGCTGTCGAGAAACGGCACTCCAAGCTTTTGCGCCAAGGCTCGCCCCACAGCCGTCTTGCCCGCGCCCATCATCCCGACCATCACAACCGTCTTGTGCAGAACGAATTGCGCAGCGCTTTGCGAGTTTTCGGCCAAGGATCGCTTAATTTCACTCATATTGCGTTGAATGACGTGATATTGGGGAAAAGGCTATATATAAAAAACGCATACCACACCAAGTGAGAAAGTGAATTCTGCCCGATGGGACGCATCATTAAGGCTGTTATCTATCTGTTGATTCTCGGTTTTATCGGGTTGGCGGGATTCGCGTATCTCGGCCCTGCCTTTGGTGTCGATTTTTCCGCGCCGCAAAAAGAAGTGCGGCAACCGGTCGTTTTGAATGCGGATTAAAGCGGGCATTGCACTCCTTTGCTGCGCGGCTGGCCCGCTTTTTGCGGAAACTCCGCTCTCTGCGATTGACTGGCTGGATGATACCCCCACGGTCAAAGCGGCCTTGCCTGCGGTGTCCGCCCCCCAAAAGGACGAGCCTAAAACCGCAACCACGGCCACCCGTCCAAGCGTCAGTGTCGCGCCGCTGGGCACCGCAGCCCCGCAAACATCCGGCTTGATCCCGCAATCTGTCACAGGCTTGCCTGCGGACCTTTGGGAAGGCTCTGACGTCCGCAGTGTCACCGCTCGGTTGCGGCGCTTGCCCGACATTGACGTACCTGCCCTGCAATCGCTCTTGTTTTCTATGATGCTGACGGAAACGAACCCGCTGTCCGACCCCAAAGCCACCGACCAGCTTTTGACGGCACGGGTCGCCCATCTGACACGCCAAGGGGCGCTTGATCCTGCGCTTGATCTTTTGGCGCAATCGGGCGCCTTCGCGAAACCGGCCCATGCGCAGACATGGTTCGATTTGTCATTGCTCGCAGGGCAATCCGATGGGGCCTGCGCGGCTGTCGCAAGCGGGCGCTCTGCGGTCAAAGACTACGGCGCACGTATCTACTGTCTGGCGCGCACGGGCGCTTGGGAAGACGCAGCACTTTTGCTGGGCAGCGGGTCTGCGCTGGGGTTGATTTCCGACTATGACGCGCAGCTTTTGACCCATTTTCTGGACCCCGAACTGGCCGAGGATGATCCGCTAGGACCAACCCCAAAAGCGCCCACACCGTTGCAATTCACCATTCTGGGCGCCTTGGGCGAGCCGGTTCCAACCGCCTCTTTGCCACGGCTCTACGCCAATACAGACCTAGGGGATCAGGCCGGATGGAAAGCCGAACTGCGCGCCGCCGAGCGTCTTTCCAAAGCAGGCGCCCTGCCCGCCAATCGTCTCCTTGGCATCTATTCAGAACGCGAACCCGCAGCGTCAGGTGGCATTTGGGACCGCGTAGACGCCCTGCAACGCTTTGAGACCGCCCTGCGCACAGGCAGCGCCGATGCCGTGTCAAAAACCCTGCCCAAGGCATGGACTGAAATGAAATCCGCTGGGCTTGGGGCGTCCTTCGCGCAGCTCTTCGCGGATGATCTGGCGAAATTGAAACTGGACGGATCAGCCGCGCGTATCGCGTTCGATGTCGCGCTTGTTTCGCAAGGGTTCAAAACCCACGCCAAAGGCATGACCCCGCAAAACGCCACACAGTCCTTCTACGCCGATATCGCGACGGGCACAGTGACATCCGGCACGCAACCTTCTGCAATCGCAAAGGCCGTGCACGATGCATTCGCCACCGATGACCCCACCAACCCAACCACCCAAGCGGCAACAGACCTGTCACAGGGCACGGCACTTCTTATGGCCATTTCACGCATCCACGACGGGGCCAACGGTGATCTGGAAAGCCTTACTGTCGGGCTTGCAGCACTCAAAGCCTTAGGCCGCGAAGAAGACGCGCGCCGTGCTGCCTTGCATGTTCTAATCTTGGGAGAGGATTAGAGCCATGGAACAGCGCGACGAACACTGGATCCCGACCTTTCTCGAAGCCCAAGCTGCCGAACTCGGGGCCGCGCGCAACACATTGCTGGCCTATGGGCGCGATCTGAAAGATTTCTCGGGCTGGCTCGGGGCCAAATCCAAACGGTTCGAAAGTGCGACCCGCGAAGACGTCGAGGCCTATTTGGTGTCCTGCGATGCGGAAGGTCTGTCCAAAGCCACCCGCGCGCGGCGTCTGTCCGCAATCAAACAGCTTTACCGTTTCGCGTTCGAGGAAGGCTGGCGCGATGCCAATCCGGCCATTCAAATCAAAGGACCAGGGCGCGATGGCCGCTTGCCCAAAACCCTGTCCGTGCCAGAGGTCGACGCGCTGCTTGACGCCGCCCGCGACAGTGGCCGCAACAAAAGCGATCAACAACGCAACACCTGCCTGATGGAATTGCTCTATGCGACAGGGATGCGGGTCAGCGAATTGGTGGCCCTGCCCGTCAGTGCCGCCCGAGGCGACCCGCGGATGCTGCTGATCTTGGGCAAAGGCAGCAAGGAACGCATGGTGCCCCTGTCGCCACCCGCGCGCGCGGCCTTGGCAGACTGGCTCGCCACCCGCGACGCCGCAGAAGACCTCGCCGGCACCCAAGGCGCGCAGCCCTCGCGGTTCCTGTTCCCGTCGCGCGGCAAATCAGGCCACCTGACGCGCCACCGCTTCTATCTGCTGATCAAGGAATTTGCGGCAACCGCAGGGGTCAAAGACGACAAAGTCACCCCACACACCCTGCGCCATGCCTTTGCGACGCATTTGCTGGCCAACGGGGCTGACCTGCGATCCATTCAAACCTTGCTCGGCCACGCAGATGTAGCGACCACCGAAATCTACACCCATGTGCTGGATGAGCGTCTGTCCGAGCTTGTGCTGGAACATCACCCCATGGCCAAGGACGGCAAGGGCAATAAGGACTAACGCGCCAAAGCAGCTGGCAGCACATCCTGCGACGGCCAAACCCCCGACAGTAAAGCACGGTCATAGCCTTGGACCAATCCGGCCGCTTCCATCGCCTGCGACGCGGCCTGCGCATCATACTCCAGCTTGTGAAACGTGACAGCGCCAGCGTCTAACACCGCATACTCCGTCAGCGCGCCCCCATCATTGGCAGGCATCCCGATCACACCCGCATTGATCCAAGCATGACGGCCAATCCGGCGCTCAAAGGCAATGCCACTGTGCCCCGCAATCACCGCATCCACGGGCCCCACAGCAGCTTCAACAGCCGCAATCTCGGCGTCAAATGCGGTCGCGGCACTGACAGACCAAATAAACCGGCTGATATCGGTCAGCCCCCCATGGATCACAGCATACCGGCGCCCTGCATGCGCGAAGGTCACGATGTCAGGACACAGGGCCATCCAAGCACGGTCAGCGTCGGGCACCGTCCGATTGGCATATGCATACCACCCCGCAGACAACAGATCACAGGTCGACCCATCCTCAAACCCGCAGCCGCAGTCCAAAGCCCCCGCCGCCAATTGCTTTTCACAGTTGCCCGCAACAACGGTGCAGCCTGTGCGCCGGATCAGATCAACCGTGGCAACTGGGTCGGCACAATAAGCAACCACATCGCCCGTACAGATCGAATGAGACGCTTCAATGCCACGCGCCTGCGCCCGATCCAACACAGCCCTCGTGGCCTGCAGATTCGAATAGGGACCGCCAAACAGCAGCACAGGGCCGTCCAAGACCCCAAGATCTCGATGGATCACGTCATCCTCCCTTGATTGCAAACCCTTGGCACCCCATAACAAAGCCCTCACCTAAAGGGCAAAGATACCAATGGAAACGGCCACGGCAACATTTGACAACGCATTCTGGATCACAACTGGCGTGATCTTGTTTCTTCTGGTGTTGTCAGGCTTCTTCTCAGGCTCGGAAACGGCGTTGACAGCAGCATCGCGCGGCAAGCTGCGCACCCAAGCCGACAAAGGCAGTAAGGGGGCCGCACGCGCGCTCAAGATCACCGAAGACAACGAACGGCTGATCGGCTCGGTTCTTTTGGGCAACAACCTTGTGAACATTCTGGCAGCCTCATTGGCGACGTCGATCTTCACACGGGCTTTCGGGGAAAGCGGGGTCGCCTTGGCAACACTGGTGATGACGCTACTGGTGCTGGTCTTCGCGGAAGTCCTGCCAAAAACCTATGCGATCACCAATGCAGAACGGGCCGCAAGTCTGGTCTCGCCGGTGATCCAACTGGTTGTGACGCTGTTCTCACCCATCGTGGCAGTGGTGCGGCACTTCGTGCGCGGCATCCTTATGGTCTTCGGGGTCAAGGTTGACCCGGACAGTCACATTTTGGCCCTGCGCGAAGAAATCGTGGGCACATTGCAACTGGGGCACTCAGAAGGGGTCGTCGAAAAAGAAGACCGTGACCGCATCTTGGGCGCGCTTGATCTGGGCGACCGCGTGGTTGAAGAAATCATGCTCCATCGTTCTGGGATTGAGATGATCGACGCCGACAACGCGCCGGATGCGATCCTAAAACAATGTCTGGAAAGCAACCACACGCGGCTTCCGGTCTTTCAGGGTGATCCGGAAAACATCCTCGGTGTGGTCCATGCCAAAGACCTGCTGCGGTCCATGCATTCGCTCGTGCGCGGTGAAAACGGCGCCAAGGGGCTGAAGAACTTCAAAATCATCGACGTGGCGATGGAACCCTACTTCGTGCCGGAAACCACAACGCTCGATGATCAAATGCGGCAATTCCTGCGGCGACGCACGCACTTTGCGCTGGTGGTCGATGAATACGGATCCCTGCAAGGGCTGATCACACTCGAAGACATCCTCGAAGAAATCGTGGGCGAAATCACAGACGAATTCGACCCGACCGATGACGCCTCAGTCGTGCAATCAGGCGACGGAGACTTCATGGTCGAAGGGGCCACAACCATCCGCGACCTCAACCGCGCCAACGATTGGACGCTGCCGGATGACGAAGCCAACACGGTTGCGGGTCTCGTAATCCATGAGGCACAAATGATCCCGACAGTGGGGCAGGTTTTCCAGTTCCACGGCTACCGGTTTGAGGTGATGGAACGCGACGGCAACAGAGTGACTGGGCTCAAAATCCGCCCCCTCTAAGCCACCCTTACGCTTCTTTGTTCCAAGTAAATCCCCGCCGGAGGCATCCCTACAAATGGAATGGCCCGCAGGGCCGCCTTTTGGATCACTCCGGCAAAACAACCCTACCCGCGCAGCTTCTCACCTTTAGGATCAAAAGGCGGTTCTGCTAAAATGACCGCCTTGTGTGGCTGCCCCAACACCATGACCTCAACCGCGTCACCGGCCTTGGCATCCTTCACAAAACCAAGAGCCAAGGACATGCCAACGGTGTAGCCATAGGTCCCTGATGTCACACGCCCAATGCCCTTGCCATCCTTGAAAATCGGCTCACCGCCCGTGGCATCGGCATGAGACGCCGTTGTTTGGGCCTCATCCAAAGCCAGAATGACCATGTGCTCGCGTGCGTCCTTGCCAAGCGTCTCAACCACAGCCGTCTTGTTCAGGAAATCCTTCTCCAGCTTGCACAACCGGTCCAGACCAACCTCTTGCGGGTAGTACTCAGGCGAATATTCACGGCTCCATGATCCGTACCCCTTTTCAACGCGCAGTGACATCAATGCACGCCCGCCCACAGGGCCTGCGCCAAAGTCTTTGCCGATCTCCAGCAAAGCTTCATAAAGCCGCGCTTGATCCTCGGTCTTGCAATGCAATTCCCAGCCTAGATCGCCGGTAAAAGACACACGCAACGCCAGACACTCAACACCCCCCAGCTCAATCATCTGGGACCGCATAAAGGGGAAATCCTCGTTGCTCAGCGACGCGTTGGTCATGCGCTGCAACATCTCGCGGGATTTGGGGCCCGCAATATTGAACCCGCACAGATCAACGGTCTTGCTCTCAAAAGTGGTCCCCTCAGGCAAAGGCACTTCCTTAAAGAACCGCTGGTGATAACGCTCGGCCATGCCGGAGCCTATGATCCAAAACTCATCCTCAGCCACACGGGTCACAGTGAAATCACCGGCAATGCCGCCCCGCTTGCCAATCAAAGGCGTCAGACAGGACCGTCCAACGGCTTTAGGCATGGTGTTCGCGAACACAGCATTCAGCCAGTCTTCGGCCCCTGCCCCTTTGCACTGGTACTTGGCAAAGTTCGAGATATCGATGATGCCCGCACAGTCGCGCAGCATCTTGCATTCCTCGCCCACAGGTCCCCACCAGTTCTGTCGGGTAAAGCCGTTGGTGTCCTCAACGCCGGGGGCATCTGCATACCACAAAGGATGCTCCCACCCGTAGTTCAGCCCAAAGACAGCGCCCATGTCCTTTTGCATCTGGTAGATGGGGCGGGTGCGGACGGGACGACCAGCGCTGCGTTCCTCATTGGGAAAATGAATAGCGAACCGGTTGATATAGACATCTTCAACCTTGGCCATCGTAAACTTCTTATCTGCCCAATCGCCAAAGCGCGCCATATCCCAAGCAAACATATCGTATTGGGTCTCACCCTCAACGATCCACTGCGCGGCCATCAAGCCCATCCCGCCCGATTGGGAAAAGCCGGGAATGATGCCGTTGCAACAAAAATAGTTCGACAGTTCGGGCGCTGGGCCAAACAGCACATTGGAATCCGGCGACCAGATCATCGGCCCGTTGATCACCCGCTTGATACCAGCCGTGCCCACCACAGGCACACGGTCAATCGCACGCATCATGTTGTCTTCAATGCGTTCAAGATCATCGGCAAACAGCTCATGGCCAAAGCCCTGCGGGGTGCCGTCCACAGCCCAGAACCGCATGTCACGCTCATAAGCGCCGACCAGCAGACCTTTGCCCTCTTGGCGCAGGTAATACTCACCATCACGGTCCGCGACAGACGGCAAACGGTTCGGCATGGCGTCAATTTCAGCGATGGTCTCGGTCACGAAATATTGGTGCTCGGTCGGTTGCAAAGGCAGTTCAAGCCCCGCCATAGCAGCGACCTCACGACCCCAAAGACCGGCGGCATTGATAACCCACTGCGTCGCGATATCACCCTTCTCGGTGCGGACAATCCATGTGCCGTCGGGCTGTTGCTCGGTTCCTGTGACAGGGCAAAAGCGGATGATCTCAGCGCCGTTTTGACGGGCACCTGTGGCATAGGCGTTGGTCACACCACTTGGGTCAACATTGCCGCCATCGGGTTCCCACATGATACAGCGGATGCCGTCGTAGTTGACCAAGGGGTGCAACCGCTCGGCTTCATCGCGGGTGACCTCATGAAAGTTCATGCCATAAAGCTTGGCCTTCGCGGCCTGCAAGCGCAGCTGGTGTTCGCGGGCCTCCGTTTGGGCCAGATACAAAGATCCCGGCTGAAAGACACCGCAGCTTTGGCCAGTTTCTTCCTCAAGCGACTTATAAAGACCCATGGTATAGTGCTGGATCCGGCTGATATTGGTGCTGTCGTGCAGGCCGTGAATGTTGGCGGCCGCATGCCACGTGGATCCGGACGTCAACTCATCGCGTTCCAGCAAGACAACATCCGTCCAGCCCAGCTTGGTCAGGTGATAGAGGATCGAGCAGCCAATAACGCCGCCTCCGATAACAACGGCTTGGGCATGAGTACGCATGGGGTCTCTCGTCCTGTCTTATGTCATCTTTTGTAGCGTCGACCTATGATTGAGACCAATCTTGACGCAAAACTTTCCGCAAGGCGACACTTAAGGTCGCAGTGATACAAGTTGGGCGCAGGGATTCGGCAATCGCGCTTGAAGCGCGACAGGCATTCGCTAAACTTTTTGCATTTGTACGAGCTAACATATGCGCTTGATCGCAATCGCACTTTACCTTTGTTTGGCGGCACCCGCACAGGCCGGAATTCTTGATAACCTGGTTGGAAAGAACGCCACTGCGGTAGACTGCACCGTCAAAGATCGCGCCTGCATCCTGCAAACCGCTGAAGAGATGATCTACGCTTATGCAAAAACACGCGAGGTTGAACAAAACAAAGGGTTCGTCGCACGACTGGCTCGGATTTACTGGCTGTTGCCCGACGCAGAGCGCCCTGCGTTTGTTGAAAGGTTGAAAGCCTTCGATGCGAATGACCCCGCCGATCTGATATTTGATTTCACCGATTATAAAGGACGATACAAATCCACAGCTCCGGTTGATTTGGAAGTGTTGGAACAGGTTCTGTAAACCGAAACCACTCCCGATGGATCGAAATTCGGAGATTTCATTCTCGACGGGTTCAAAAGCCTACTGGGCACAGATCAGGAACAAGCCGCTCTTGATCTGTGGATCCGTGAAAGCAATGTCATCTGGACCAAAGGCCAACGCACCTTCCGGCATTTGCAATTCTGGCTGGCGTTGAAAGACCCAGATGGCTTTGCGATCAACACCCGCGATTTCTACATAGCTGGGCGTCATCGCAGCGAGGTCACGGAACGGCTTAGTCTTGTGGCCGCCCAGCATTGCCAATTGGGCAACACGGATGACGGGCTGTCCGTTTTACGCCCTTTGCGGCGGCAGGCGCTGGAAAACAAGCACACGGATCTCGCCGCGCGCGCCTATACAATCGCTGAAATCTACCGCGCCGTTCTTAGCTGCGAAGGCATAGACCGTGCGGCTTCCTTCAAGGCCCAGATTGATGATCTCGCCACCGAAGGTTATGCGGCGATCAAAAAGAACATCACTGACCCAACGGATCAGAAAAACCTGACCGAGTTTGTCCAACGCAGGATCGAATTCAGCACAAACCGCGTTCTTGCCACACGGCTCTACCGCGAAGGCAAAATCGAAGAGGCCCGCAAAGTGTTTGAAGAGGGTCAAGCCACTGTCGGCGTCTTTGGCACCAAGATCACGGCAGACGGGGACGTCGCTCTGACCCCATCGCTTGACCGTGCGCCCATGCGCTGGGAGAGCTTTACCTACGACGCAGACCGCGATTGGGTGCGCAGCCACGGGGCCGTTTCCTTGCCTATATTCGTGTCGGACTACAGCTTTGATTTGCAACCGAAGTATGGACCGGACGAAAACGTAAAGGAATTTATCATAGGGATTTCAGAAGTCTGGCCGTCAGAGCTTGCCCAACAAGCCGCCGCCAAACTGATGGACTATACAACGAGCCTAAAACAAACCAATCCCGACCGCTACACCTACTACCCCGATCAAATGCGTTTGAAACTTGGCATGAACGCACAAGCGCCCGATTGCACCTATTCAGATGAAACCCTGCGCGCCATGCTCGATCTGCTGCCGGACTACAAATATGCAGACCAGCGCTACAACATGCTGATCGAATACGTGCGCTATCTCGACCACGCGGCTGCCGCCAAACCGACAGATGGCGACGGCCTGTGCCTGCTGGATCGCACCTGATCCGCGACACGTTCTGTCGTCTTTAGGCTTGCCGCTGGCGTGCTGCCCGCCCAATACTTGGCGCGAAGTTCCACGCAAAGATAAGGCCGCCCGCTATGAAAACCACCACCCGTGTCGCCGTCATCGGCGGAGGCGTCGTCGGATGCTCTGTTCTCTATCACCTGACCAAGCTGGGCTGGTCGGACGTGATGCTGCTGGAACGCAAAGAACTGACGTCTGGCTCCACTTGGCACGCCGCAGGCGGGTTTCACACGCTCAACGGCGATACGAACATGGCCGCCCTTCAGGGCTACACGATCCGGCTGTACAAGGAGCTTGAAGAAATCACCGGCCTGTCTTGCGGGTTGCACCACGTCGGCGGGGTGACACTTGCCGACAACCAAGACCGCTTCGATATGATGCTGGCCGAACGCGCCAAGCACCGTTTCATGGGGCTCGAGACGGAAATCGTCACGCCGGAACAGATCAAGGAAATCGCGCCCATCACGAACCTCGACGGGATCATCGGCGGGCTTTACGACCCACTCGACGGGCACCTTGACCCCTCCGGCACCACCATGGCCTACGCCAAAGCGGCCCGCATGGGCGGGGCAACGATTGAGACCCATTGCATGGTCAAGGAAACCAACCAACGCCCCGACGGCACATGGGATGTGGTCACCGACAAAGGCACCATCCACGCCGAACATGTGGTCAATGCAGGCGGGCTTTGGGCGCGCGAGGTCGGGGCAATGGCAGGCGTCTACACGCCGCTCTACCCGATGGAGCACCAATACATCGTCACCGATGACGTGCCCGAAATCTACAACCGCGACGCGGAACACCCGCATGTGATGGACCCCGCGGGGGAATCCTACCTGCGCCAAGAAGGCCGGGGCCTGTGCATCGGGTTCTATGAGCAAACCTGCCGCCCGTGGTCGGTCGATGGCACGTCATGGGACTTCGGGGTGGAACTGCTGCCCGATGATCTGGACAAAATCGAGGACAGCATCGCATTCGCCTATAACCGCTTTCCGGTGCTTGAAAAAGCAGGCGTCAAACAGGTCATCCACGGGCCCTTCACCTTCGCCCCAGACGGCAACCCGCTGGTCGGGCCGATCCCGGGTCTACGCAACTACTGGTCGGCCTGCGGGGTCATGGCAGGGTTCAGCCAGGGCGGCGGGGTCGGCCTGACGCTGGCGCAATGGATGGTCGAGGGCGAGCCTGAACGCGACGTCTTCGCAATGGATGTCGCGCGGTTCGGCGACTGCATCACCGATGGCTACACCCTGCCCAAAGTCATCGAAAACTACCAAAAACGCTTCTCGGTCAGCTACCCGAACGAAGAACTGCCCGCGGCACGACCCTTCCGCACAACGCCCATGTACGACATCTTCACCCAAATGGGCGCGGTCTGGGGGCATCAATACGGGCTAGAGGTCGCGAACTACTTCGCGCAAGGCGATGAACCCGCATATGAAACCCCATCTTTCCGCCGCTCGGATGCGTTTCAAGCAACAGCGCGCGAAGTCATGGGCGTCCGCGAAGGCGTCGGCATCAATGAGGTCCACAACTTCGGCAAATACCGCGTGCGCGGGGCAAACGCGCGGGGCTGGCTCGACAAAATCATGGCAGGCCGCATCCCGCAGCAGGGCCGCATGTCGCTGACACCGATGCTGTCGCCATCCGGCAAATTGATCGGGGATTTCACGGTGTCGTGCCTCGCGGAAGACGAATACCAACTGACCGCCAGCTACGGCGCACAGGCCTTCCACATGCGCTGGTTCCTGTCGCATCTCACGGACGGGGTCACGGTTGAAAACATCTCCGACACGCTGAACGGTTTCCAAATCGCAGGGCCAAAAGCGCTGGACGTTCTGCAAGCCTGCACGCGCACAGATATGGCAGACATGAAATTCATGGACACGGCCCGTGTCACGGTCGGCATGGTCGATTGTCTGATCCAACGGGTCAGCTACACAGGCGATCTGGGGTATGAAATCTACTGCGATCTGCTGTCACAGCGGGCCTTGTGGGACGTGCTTTGGACCGCAGGGCAACCCCACGGCATGGTGCCGTTTGGAATGCGGGCTATGATGTCGCTGCGACTTGACAAGTTCTTTGGCGCATGGCTGTTGGAATTCGGGCCGGACTACACCGCGTTCGAGACTGGCATGGACCGGTTCATCAGCTTCAAGAAAAACACCGATTTCATCGGACGCGCCGCCGCCGAGGCTGAAAAAGCAACAGGACCAGCGCGCAAACTGGTGGCTTTTGAGGTCGATGCAGACGACGCAGACGTCCAAGGGTATGAACCGATCTGGCTCAACGGTGCGGTCGCAGGCTTTTGCACATCGGGTGGTTATTCGCACTTCGCAGGCAAATCCATTGCCCAAGGGTTCCTGCCTGTGGGGGACATCGCAGACGGGCTTGAGGTCGAAATCGAAATCTTGGGCCAAATGCGTAAGGCCACCCTCATCAGCACACCGCTTTTCGATGCAGACGGGGCGCGGATGCGCGGCTAGACTGGGCCCATGTTACAGGCCCTGCCTATACTCCTGCTCGCCGCCGGTGCATCCTCACGGATGCGCGGGCGGGACAAACTGCTGGAAGACGTGGGCGGTCAAAGCCTGCTGCGGCTGCAAGCATTACGGGCGCGGTCGGCGACGCAGGGCCATGTGATCGTGACCCTGCCGCCTAAACCACACAAGCGCTACTCTGAATTGGCAGACCTCAATGTGACAGCCTTGCCCGTGCACAACGCGGCAAACGGATTAAGCGCATCCTTGAAAGCAGGCTTAAGCGCCCTGCCCCAAGGTACACCCGCCGTTCTGATCCTTCTGGCCGACCTGCCGGAGATCACAACCGAAGACATGCAAACCGTTCTCGCCGCTGATCTCAACACACAAACCCTGATCTGGCGCGGGGTCGACGAGACCGGCAAACAAGGGCATCCGATCTTGGTAAAGGCAGAACTGTTCGATGCTTTTGAAAGCCTGACTGGCGACCAAGGCGGGCAATCGGTATTGAAGGCATATAGCGACAAAACAGAGCTGATCCCCCTGCCCGACACACACGCAACACTGGACCTGGACACGCCGGAAGATTGGGCGGAATGGAGAAAAATCAAAGACTAGGATGTGCCTTTACAGACTTCCATTCCCCAGAAAATAACGCCAAATGAGACAACAAATACAGCGATGTATAAGGCAAGACTGATGCCGGACCAGTAAACCCGCTTTGCCCCGACCAAGACCAAAAGCGTATCCTTCAATCCTAATTTGTGTTCCCGCGCAGTCACAAACCCAAACACCGCAACGCCGGCCCAAAACAGGATCGTCGCCCAAAACATGTGTCCTTCAAAACACTCAGATCTTAGCATATTTCAACCCTATGATGTGTGGTTTTAACAGAGAAACCTCGCTGTACAAAACCACTTCGCCAAGCACACAAAGCACCACTATACCGGTTTCGGATGTGCGTCTCGTTAACCCT
>CAZWSE010000021.1:18436-38232 GCA_964636575.1 uncultured Sulfitobacter sp.
GCCAAGCACACAAAGCACCACTATACCGGTTTCGGATGTGCGTCTCGTTAACCCTGTTAAACGAGCACAAACAGGCCAAACCTAAGCCTCTTCCTACCTTTCATTTTTCCAAAAATACTCACACCCCATACCGTCACACCTTGGACAAGGCCCACTTCGAAGGCCAACAGCACCCAAGCCTTCCCCCCACAGATTTGCACGCAGTCACCTAATTCGCCTACCATTCCCTCCAAACCACGCAAAGGACACACCATTGCTCAGGCTAAAGCTCATGTTCTCCCACCCCGCCGTCGCCTTCATGGCGGCGATGGCTGTGCTGGGTGTGGTGATCCTGGCCCTCTATGCGCCGACTTGGGTGTGGATGCTGGTCCCCCTTGGTGTCGCGGCGCAAATGCTCAACGAATACAACCTGCACCGCTTCATCTTTCACCTGCCCCCGCCCAAACAGCAATGGGCCTTTGATCTGCTCTACCAAGCGCACTACGGGCACCATGATTTCCCGACCAACCACGGGTTGTTCTTTGTGCCCATCTGGGTGGCCATTCCAATGCTGGTGTTCAATTTCGGGCTGATCTGGACAGTGGCCACGTTTCTTGGCCTCGCAAGCGCAACCTACGTCGCCGTTGCGATCGTTATGGTCGGCGGGGTTTGCATGTTTTTGATCTACGAATGGTTCCACATGTCGGCACACCTGACGCTGCCCAAAACAAGGATAGAACGACACGTCACAACCCTGCACAACCAGCACCACTTTCGGGACTTCTCGAAATGGTTCCACGTCTCGCCGGGGGGTGAGGTGATCGACAAAGTGATGAAGACAGCCATCGACCGCGACAGGCTCAAATCCAAACAACGGATGGAGTTTATACGCACACTCGGCATGCGCCCCGATGACGCCCGACTGGTGGCGGCACGGGCACGGTTCGCGGGCAAGTACGGGCTCACAGCGGATGACATCAAACGGGCAGCCCAAGGCTGACCCCGCCCAAAACAGAAAAAGCAGGGCACCACTGGCCCTGCTTTTCCACGCAACCCGACGCCCTTGCATCGGGGAGCTGCATATTCCGGATAAGACCCGCGACGCTTACTTGGTCAGCAGCGCGGCCTCGTGTTTCTTCAGGGATTTTCGGGCGGTGTGATAGTCTTCAATACCGTCCTTGGTGCGCAGTTCAGGGAACAACTCCAAGATTTCAGCGCGTTGACCTTGACCAACACCGGCCAAAGCCTGGGCACCGGGCTGGAAGCTTTCAGTCCAAGAGCCGTCGGACAACACAACCTCGTGCTGGTCAAACATGAAATGGATGTAGGTGGTCCACGACACATCAACGACATCGACACCGTCCATGCCAGTCAAATGCTTGGCAGCGACCAGAACTTCGCGCTCTTCAAAGTACAAAGCGGTCATATCAGAGGCGACCAGAATACGGTGGTTGGGGCTGACCAGCATATCGCGCTCAGGCAAGCCGTTGCCCAAGGCACCTTTCTGGATCAGAACAGGACGCAGATGGGGGGACTTCTTGAAATCAGATCCCTTCATGGCCTTCTTGCCAGCCCAACGGATTTCCTGAATACCATTGTCGCGGGTGATAACGCGATCACCGGCCTTCAAATCCTCGACCTTACGCTCACCAGTTGGGGTAGCGATCAGGGTGCCAGGGGTGAAACAGGGAATGACGTTCTCGATGTTCTTGAACATCAAAGAACCAGTCTCAGCACCGTCAGCGTCAAAGAAGACAACCTTACCGTTTTCACGGTTGTCGGCGTCATAGTTGACCTTCAACGATCCGCCTGCGTTCTCGGCCTCGGCAGCACCGGTCAGATCAAGGGTGTCATAGTCATCGCCACCCTCGCCGCCATCAATCATATCGTCAGCGTTGCCGCCAATGAACAAATCGCGGTCCTCGTTGCCGTTCAGCCAGTCTGCACCAACACCACCGATGATGGTGTCATTGCCGCGGCCACCAGTCAGATCGTCCATACCTTCGCCACCGCGCAGGATGTCGTCACCGTCCATGCCGGACATGTTGTCGTTGCCAAGGCCGCCGCTGATGTCATCGTTGCCGCCATCGCCGAGCATATTGTCATTGCCAGCGCCGCCTTTGATGACGTCATCGCCTTCGCGACCCCAGATCCAGTCATCGCCATCGCCACCGTCGATCATGTCATCGCCAGCACCACCAAAGATGGTGTCATTGCCGCCGTCGCCATTGATCATATCGTTGCCAACACCGCCGTAGATGGTGTCGTCGCCCGCGCCGCCTTGGATCCAATCGTCGCCCTCTTGGCCGTAGATCAGATCATCGCCGTCGCCGCCGGAAATCTCGTCATCGTCGTCAGCGCCCATGGCGCCCAGACCCATCAGCTGCACATTGTCGATAGAGGCGCCAAAGTTGTCCTCAATGCCAAGGCCAGAAAACTCAAGACGGTTCGATCCGTCGCCTGCACCACCGATCAGAACGAACTGATACTCGGTCATGACATTGGAAGACGGGTCGATGGTTGCGACCAATTCACCGCCCCAGAACACCTGAACCTGATTGTCGTCTTCTTGCGGGATATGGTTGCCGTCGGCTGCGTCAAAGGTCAGCGTATAGGGCTGGCCATCGACCACACCTTGAATGTCCTGACCGATCAGGTTGTTGCCGGGGCTGTCTTCGGTGTCCAACCAGTTGGACCCGTCGCTTGCCTGAACGCCACCGCGACCGTTGTTGTGGAAGTCGATGGATTCGCCGGTGCTGTCGGTCCAGCCATCGGCATTGCCGTCCGCCGCTTCAAAGCCGTAGCCTGTGGCGGTCATGCCTGCGGTGTTCTCGAAAGAGCCGTTATAGATCAGGTTGGTCGCATCACCGATGCCGCCACCATAGATCGTATCGTTGCCCGCGCCGCCAGACAGACGGTCGATGCCTGCACCACCGGCAATCACATCATTGCCGCCAGCGCCTTTGATTTCGTCGTCGCCTTTGTCACCAGACAACAGATCGTCGCCTGTGCTGCCAAAGATGCGGTCCGTACCGTCACCGCCCGACGCAATATCATTGCCGCCGTCTGCGTTCAGCACATCGTCGCCCGCGCCGCCCATCAACATGTCGTCGCCGTGGCCGCCGTTCAGAGTGTCGTTGCCAACGCCGCCTAACAGAACATCATCGCCTTCGTCGCCATAAAGCGTATCATCGCCTTGTTCGCCATAGACATTGTCGTTGCCAGCCCCTGCGATCACCGTGTCATTGCCAAGTCCGGCAACCACGATGTCATCATCAGCAGCTTGACCGGGAAACAGCGCATCGCCGTTGTCGATCATATCGCCGTTTTCGTCACCGGTGTAGTTCACGTCGATCACATCATCGCCGTCTGTACCGTCTACGATGCCATCAGGGCTGGCCGAACTTGCAGGGGCGTTGATGATATCGGTGTCATAGATAGCCACATAATCAACAGAGCCGTGAAAGTACTGGCCGTATTTGCCATCATCGGTTTCACGCGCACCGATGGTAAAGTTTTCGTCGTCGTTGTCGCCGATATCCATGGTCAGGCCGGTCTTGTCCGAATTGGCCTCATAGGTTGCACCTGTGGTCAGGTTTTCGACGATAAAGGACGCGCCCGTGGATTCGTCCCATGAATAGGTCACATTCAACGTGTCGTGTTCATCAAAGAAGTTCTTTGGCGTACGCTCGATAAGGTCGACACCTTCGGCGCAATGCATAACTTCAACGCGACCATCTTGGGTGACACGGATCTCAAAATAGCCCTCGTGCCCACGGTCTGCATATTCGCCACGGTTCACGATCACATCAGGGCTGGACCCCACATGGTTGGATTGCGTGAACTGGGTCGAAATGGTCCCGACACCCAAATCAAACGGGTCGTCATCACCTTGCACACTGAAAATTTGGCAATAGCCGTTCAGATGCAATTGCCCGCCGGAAACCGACGCCCCGCCGAGCAAGGCCCCGTTTTGGGCCACACCGTCCGCAAGGCCGGTGTCCGCAGTCGGACCGCTGTTCAGGAAATCCCAAAGGCCAACCAGATTGGCTGCGTTTGGATCATTTACCAAGTTACTCATGACAGTCTCCTTCACAACGACACAACATGCGCCTGCCGCCCCCTAGGCGGATCGTTTCAACTCGTTATATCTCTGCAAACAGACAGCAGAGACTCACACACACTTACACACACACTCACACACACGATCAAAGGGAGTTCAGATGTCCGTAGGGGTCTTGGCCCTACCGAACCGCAGCTTCAGACATCACACTGTCCAAGGCGGTCCGCGCTTTCACAATCGCCCTTTTGGCAACCGCGTTCACACACGAGACATTCCGCATCCCTTAGATGCACTTCAACCGGTCGCCCCCGTGACCAAACACATGCCCTCACACACTCAAGGACCTCATCAGTCATAGGCGGCGGCTTTTCGCCAACAAAGCGAAAAAAGGCAGAAAAGCGGCTGAAATTTGCAAAGTCGTTTGGGTGCTGTGATCGCCGGTCGAGGTCGAAAAATCGCTTGTCCCCAATGCCTTATCGGTGCTGTTAACCTATTTTTTACGTTTAGATACAATCACTTAGGTTTCGCCGCGAAACCTACCCTTGCGTTTTGTGGCTCTCGATTTCTGTCGATTTTGGAGCCTCAAATTTGCCCCTCGAAAGCCAAAGATTGCGACCAAAATGTGGCCGATGGCCTGAGCCGTTGTCTCCGAATTGGAACCAATCAAACTGGCCGCTTTAGGACTGAACCATTCTGGGAAATCGCAAACAAAGCCCCTTGCCGCAAGATCACGAATCATGCGCCGGATTTCGCCTGTCTGTTGTGCTGTAGGTGGTACCCGAGGCCGGACTTGAACCGGCACGCCGTAAAGCAACAGATTTTGAATCTGTCGTGTCTACCATTCCACCACTCGGGCAGCGAAGAGGTGTCTAATACGCTCTGACCCGTCCGTCTAGGGGCAAAAGGTCAGAACATCACCTGAACCAGCCACAAAGTGATCGCCGGGAAGGAGACGAGGATCACCACCCGGATCAGATCAGAGGCCACGAAGGGCGCCACCCCTTTATAGGTGCTCGAAATCGGGATATCCCGCGCCACCCCGTTGATGATGAAAAGGTTCATGCCCACGGGTGGCGTGATCAGCCCGACCTCAACCACGATCAGAGCCAGAATGCCGAACCAGATCGCTGTTTCCTCGGCGCTCATCCCGAAATCGAGCACTTCGATCACGGGTAGGAAAATCGGGATCGTCAGCAGGATCATCGACAGGCTGTCCATCACACAGCCGAAGATCAGGTAGCACAGCAGCATGATCGTCAGGACCATCATCGGGCTGAAATCTCCGTCCAGCACGAATTGCGCCAGCATATCAGGGGCGCGGGTCAGGGCTAGGAAGCCTTTGAGCACCTCTGCCCCGAGCAGGATGAAGAAGATCATGGCTGTCGCTTTGCCAGTCTCTAGAATGGCGCCCAAGAAACCTGCCCAATTCAGCCGCCCCATCACAACCCCATAGAGAGCAGTTGCCACGGCCCCGAAGGCGGCGGCCTCGTTGGGTGTAAAGAGCGCTTGGGGGCCGGGTTTCGTCCAGTTCCAATCGCCGACGATACCGCCCATTGTCAGGCCGAAGATCATGATTACCGGCCATGTTTGGCCCATCGTTTTCATGCGCTGGCGCCACGGCACGCGGGTCGCGGTGGTGGCGCTGTCGGGTCGGATTCGTACATAGATCGCGACGGTGAGCATATAGCCCAAGGCGGCCAGAATGCCGGGGATCAGGGCGGCCATGAACATTTTGACGATGTTCTGTTCGGCCATGATTGCATAGATCACGAGGATAATGCTGGGTGGGATTAGAATGCCGAGGGTGCCGCCTGCGGCAAGTACACCTGTCGACAGGGCGTCCGAATAGCCGCGCTTGCGCATTTCGGGCAAGGCCACCTGCCCCATGGTGCTGGCGGTGGCGAGCGATGATCCGCAGATCGCACCAAAACCTGCACAGGCGCCGACAGAGGCCATAGCGATGCCGCCTTGGCGGTGCCCTAGGAAATCAGAGGCCGCCCTAAAGAGTGCAGAAGACATACCTGTACGGGTGGCAAACTGCCCCATGAGCAAAAACAAGGGCACGATGCTGAGACCTTGGTTGGAAAACGTCTCGTAGGACAGCGACTTCAACTGGGCCAAGGGGGCATTGGGTGTTCCAAGCACGTACCATGTTCCGAAGAATCCCGTAAACGCCATGGCGAGCGCAATGGGCACGCGCAGAAAGATGCCCAAAAGCATAAGGGCGAAAGCGGTCATGGCGAGGGCGAGACCGGTCATGGTTTGACCTCTTGGCCCGCGATCACCCAATTGAGGCTGCGCCAGACGCAATAGACGGCGACCAGCACAAAGACGCAGGCCATCGTCAGCGCGATCCCGTAGGGAATCCAGACGGGGATTTCGAGCTCATAGGTGGTTTCAGGAAAGAAGGGTTTGTAGCCCATTCCAAGGGCGCCGCGCAAAGCATCGCTGCCATAGGGAAACTTTTCCCCGAAGCCGAGCCAAAGCTGACGGGTGATGACAATGGCGGCCACGGCGATCATCAGATCACCCAAGAACCCAAAGAAGGCTTGGATACGGGCCGAAAACTGGCTGGTCAGAATATCAACGGTCACATGGCCGCGGTTCAACTGGCAGTAGGGCAAAAAGCAAAAGACGGCCAAGGCACAGCCATTGGCCACCAATTCATAGTCACCCTTTAAGGGACCAAGACCAAAAGCCAGCAAGGCACGGCCAATGATAGAGACAACCGTCAGCACGGCCATTGCGGTCAGAATAAAGCCGCCCACGTAGGCCAGCACTTTGGACAGATGTCCTAAAAAGATGCCAACCCGCTGTTCGGCGGCGTATGCAAGGCCCATAGGTGAGTTGCCTGTTCAATAGAGGTGTCAAAGCCCCGCCCACCTATCGCGGACGGGGCTTTACAGTTTTAGTTCGCGTATTTTGCGACCAATGCTTTTGCGTCGTCTACAAGCGTCTGACCGTCCAGACCGGCTGCTGTGGCCTCTTCGATCCATTTGGCGGTCAGGCCCTCGCCCAGTGCTTTCATTTCCGCAACGACGGCGTCATCCAGTGTGTGCACTTTGTTGTCGGTTGCATTGACGGCTGCAAGACCGGTCACATCGCCATCATCCATGGCTTTGCCCGCCATTCCAGATGCCGCTAGGCCGGAGTTCGCATCGATCACGGCTTTCAGATCATCTGGAAGGCTGTCGTATTTGGCTTTGTTCATGCCCCAGATAAAGACAGTGTTGTACATCGCGCGATCACCGGAAATTGTTGTGTGGCTGTCTGCGAGTTCCTGCACTTTCAAAGGTGGTACGATTTCAAACGGGATAACCCCGCCATCAACCACACCTTTGGACAAGGCTTCTGGAAAGGCCGGAACGGGCATACCAACGGTTGTTGCGCCCAAAGCTTCGAGCAGAGCGTTTGCCTGACGCGACGGGCCGCGCAGTTTCAAGCCGCTAAAATCTGCGGTCGACATGATCGGATCGCCCTTTTTGTGGATCGCACCCGGACCGTGAACGTGCATGGCCAGAACGCGGACGTCGCCCAGACGTTCGGTCATGTGCTTTTCATAGAAATCCCATAGCGCCTTGGACGAGCTTTCGGCGTCCATTGCGGTCATAAACGGCAGTTCGAACACTTCGGTTTCTGGAAAGCGACCGGGTGTATAGGCAGGCAAGGCCCAACCGCAATCGATCACGCCATCTTTGATCTGGTCAAAAAGGGCTGGTGGTTTGCCGCCCAGCTGCATGCCCGGGTAGAGTTCAACCTTGATGCGGCCATTGCTGTCGGCTTCGATCTTTTCGGCCCATGGCGCCATGAACATGGCTGGCACCGCTGATTTCGGCGATACAAAGTGCTGGCAGCGCAAAGTCACTTCTTGCGCCATTGCAGACCCTGCGGTCATCGCAAGGGCCACTGCGCCCACAAGCGCGGATTTAATGTGGAATGTCATAACAGTCCTCCCTGAACTGAGAAATTGATCCCGAATATAGAGACAGAGGCTGCCTATCTATGCAAGCCCATACTGTTTCACTTGACCCGTTTGTCTGTGCATGGTCTTGCCCCTGCCAAAGAGGACGTTTGTTATGCTTAAAGGTTTGTACGACTGGACCCTGCGCTTGGCCGAGCACCCCCGTGCTTTGTGGTTTCTGGCGCTGATTTCCTTTGTTGAAAGCTCTTTCTTTCCGATCCCGCCGGACATCATCATGATTCCTATGATCCTTGCCCGCCCCAGCAAAGCCTGGCTGATTGCCGGTGTCTGTCTGGTGTTTTCCGTTTTGGGCGGCATGTTCGGCTATGGCATTGGCATGTTTGCTTATGAAAGCATCGGCAAGCCCATATTGGAAAGTCTTGGCAAGGCCGATTCCATGGCCGAATTCAGCACCCGCTTTAATGATCTGGGCTTTTGGGCTGTATTGGCGGCTGGCGTGACCCCGTTTCCTTACAAAGTCATCACCATCATGTCCGGTTGGACTGCCATGCCCTTTGGCACCTTCATGATGACCTCTATATTGGCCCGTGGCTTGCGGTTCTTCATTGTCGCCGCCTTGCTGTATAAGTTTGGCGCACCTATTCGTGATTTCATTGAGAAGCGTTTGGGGTTGATGTTTACCCTGTTTGTGATCCTTCTCTTTGCGGGGTTCTTTGCGGTGAAATATCTATGACAAGAACCGGCTTGATTGCTCTGGCCGCTGGTGGGTCGCTGGCGATGTTGCTGGCTGCCTTTGCCTTTCAGCATTTGGGGGGCTTGCCGCCCTGTAAGATGTGCATCTGGCAGCGTTGGCCCCATGGTTTGGCCGTTGTTGCTGGTGTTTTGGCTTTGGCTGTCGCCGCCCGTCCATTTGCCGTTCTGGGGATGCTGGCTGCCCTGACCACCGCAGTGATCGGGTTTTACCATGCTGGTGTGGAGCAAGGGTTCTGGGAAGGTCCCGCCACCTGCACCTCTGGCCCTGTGGGCGGGTTGAGCGCTGAGGACTTGATGGAGCAGATCATGACCGCCCCATTGGTCCGCTGCGATGAGATCCCGTGGGAGCTGTTCGGGATCAGTATGGCGGGGTGGAACGGGCTTGTGTCGCTGGTGCTGGCGGGCCTGTGGGCCTTGGCGGTGATGCGCCGCACCTAGCTGCGTTTGCGGGTGGACAGAAGCAGGTTTGTCTCGGACGCCACCACTCCTTCGAAACGGCGGATGGTAAAGAGCACCTCGTCAAACTGTTCGAGCGTGGCGGTTCCGATCTCGACGATCACATCCCAGTGGCCGTTGGTGGAATGCACCGCGCGGACCTCTGGCAGCCCGCTCAGCTGACGCATCACTTTTTGGGTGCCGCGCCCTTCGATCTTGATCATCATCAAACCGCGCACGGGGTCGGTTTGCACATCTTCTTTGAGCACAACGGAAAACCCGACGATGTCGCCGCGCGCCTGCATCTTGTCGACGCGGGCGCGGACGGTGGCGCGGGTGAGCGAAAGTGCGGCCGCCAGATCGGAATAGCTGGCGCGGGCGTTGTGGCGCAGGGCGGCAATGATCCGACTGTCCGTTTTGTCCATCTGTAATGCTCATTTTGATTAGTTCACGATCAGATCGATCACTTTAACCCCTTAAGCGCAACCCCTTTTGCCTTTACCCTTTGAAAAATACTCACGAAGGACAGGGTCATGGCATCACAAAATATCATTCTGATCGGGGCGCCGGTCGACAGTGGCAAGGCGCGCAACGGGTGCTTGATGGGGCCTGATGGGTATAGAACCGCAGGGCTTGAAGAGGCTTTGACGGATCTGGGGCATGAGGTCACGGACAAGGGCAATGTGGCGCCTGCGCCTTTCGTCAATGTACCCGAGCCTGTTGTGCACAAGCGCGCGGAGACCATCGCTTGGACCAACGCGCTGGCCCGTGCCGCAGAAGATGCGATGTCTGAGGGGTTACCGATTTTCATGGGCGGGGATCACGCCTTGTCGCTGGGCACGGTCACAGGCGTTGCAAGCTATGCAGCGGCCCAAGCCCGTCCGCAGTTTGTGTTATGGCTGGATGCCCATAGTGATTTCCACACGCCTGAAACAACGGCCTCGGGCAATTTGCATGGCACGCCTTTGGGATACATTACAGGCCGCGGTGGGTTTGACGGGTTTGAGACCAATGCCAACCCGGTGCCACAGGATCAGGTTTGCATCATCGGGTTGCGGTCGGTTGATCCTGCGGAACGCGTCGCACTTCAAGAGACGGAAATCTTCCGACATGACATGCGCGAAATCGATGAAAGCGGGATTGCAACGCCTTTGGCCGCCTTTCTTACCCGCGTCAAAGAGGCCAAGGGGTTTTTGCATGTCTCGTTGGACGTGGATTTTCTTGACCCTGATGTGGCACCGGGTGTGGGGACCACCGTACCTGGAGGGGCGACGATCCGTGAGGGGCATCTGGTGATGGAAATGCTTCATGACAGCGGGCTGATGACATCGCTGGATCTGGTTGAACTGAACCCCTTCATGGATGTCCGAGGTCGCACTGCGCAGGTCATGGTTGATCTTGCGGCGTCGGCCCTTGGCCGACAAGTCTTTGACCGCCCGTCCCGGGCCTTTTGAAAGCGATGACTATGGCATCTTCTCTCCCGTCCCGAAAAGCCCTTGTTCCGTTTGTGTCCGTCGACAATATGATGCGCCTTGTGCATTCCCTTGGTGTGGAACAGGTTCTGATTGATCTGGCCGATTACATAGAGGCCGATTTCAAACGCTGGGAATTGTTTGATAAAACCCCGCGCGTGGCCAGCCATTCGGAGACAGGTGTGATCGAGCTTATGCCGACCTCGGATGGCGAGGTTTACGGGTTCAAATATGTGAATGGTCATCCAGCCAATACCAAGGACGGGCTGCAAACTGTAACCGCCTTTGGCCTGTTGGCGGATGTGTCCACCGGATACCCCGTTTTGCTATCAGAGATGACCATTTTAACCGCACTGCGCACGGCCGCCACATCTGCGATGGTCGCAAAGCATCTGGCCCCAAAGGGCGCGACCACAATGGCAATGATCGGCAATGGTGCGCAATCCGAGTTTCAGACGCTTGCCATGAAGGCCGTTTGCGGGATCACCTCTGTTCGGCTTTACGATATTGACCCAGAAGCCACCGCCAAATGTGCCGCCAATCTGGCGGGGCTTGGCTTGGACGTCGTCCCCTGCCAGTCTGCGCAGGAGGCGATTGAGGGCGCGCAGATCATCACCACCTGCACCGCTGACAAGCAATATGCCACGATCCTGACCGACAACATGGTCGGCGCGGGCGTGCACATCAATGCCATTGGCGGTGACTGCCCCGGCAAGACCGAATTGCACGCAGATATTCTGCGCCGCTCCGATATCTTTGTTGAATACCCCGAGCAGACGCGCATTGAAGGTGAAATCCAGCAGTTGGACCCTGATCATCCCGTGACCGAGCTTTGGCAGGTGATTACGGATCAAGTCTCAGGCCGCACATCGGACCGTCAGATTACCCTGTTCGATTCAGTCGGTTTTGCCATTGAGGATTTCAGTGCCTTGCGCTTTGTCCGTGACCGCATCACCGGCACCGCCTTGTTTGATCAATTGGATATGCTGGCGGACCCTGACGACCCGCGTGACTTGTTTGGAATGTTGCTACGCGCGCAGGCCTAGCGTCCGCTGCGCGGGGCGAGTATTTTGCAAAGGGTAAAGGGGCGCGTTTACGCCTCTAGCTCTGCGTCCCAATAGAGGAAATCCATCCAGCTGTCGTGCAGGTGGTTTGGCGGGAATTTCCGCCCCATGTTTTGCAATTCCGGTGCGGCCGGTTGTCTGGGCGGTTTGCGCAGCGCCATGCCCGTCTGGTGCAGGGACTTGGCCCCTTTGCGCAGGTTACACGGGCTGCAAGCTGCCACCACGTTTTGCCAGCTTGTGACCCCGCCGCTTGCCCGTGGCACCACGTGGTCAAAGGTCAGATCCCCTTTGCTGCCGCAGTACTGGCATCTGAATTCGTCCCTCAGAAATAAATTAAAGCGCGTGAAGGCCACGCGCTTTTGAGGTTTCACATAATCTTTCAGGACGACCACTGACGGGATCCTGATTTTGTGGTTCGGGCTGTGTACGTATTCGTCGTACTCCGCCACGATATCGACCCTGTCCAACCAAGCCGCTTTGACCGCATCCTGCCATGTCCAGAGCGACAGCGGGTAGTAGCTGAGCGGTCTGTAGTCCGCGTTCAGCACAAGTGCTGGGTGGTGCTTGAGCCCGCTTGGCTCGCGCACGAATTCTGTTCTGAAGTCCCCGTCCATTGTCTGTCTTACACCCCTACATACCTAACCCGCATCGGCTCGGGGGTGCCGTTGGGACATACCCCGCTGCGTGGCTTGACTATATATCGCGGTTTGCGACTGGCAAGGCCCAAGTTTGGCACAAGATATCGCAGAGGTGTGCGCCCTGTTTACAGGCTCAGTTTGTCCCGCATGAAGGCCAGTGCCACCGAGAGCCCGTCTGGCGCGATCCCGTGTGCTGTTCCTTTCATGATATGCGCGAACACATCCCTGAACCCTGCTTCTTGCAGCGCTTCTGCTGCGTCTGGCAGCGATTGCGGTGGCACCACGTCGTCTTGGTCTCCGTGGATGAGCAGGATCGGTGGTTTGCTGACCGCTTCGTCTTTCAAGAGCTCCGGCGCCATGAGCCGCCCTGAGAACCCCACGATCCCTGCCAGTTCGTCTTCCCTGCGTGGCCCCACGTGCAGTGACATCATTGTCCCTTGGCTGAACCCCAGAAGCACCATTTGTTCCGGCAGCAGGTCTTCGTCCACCAATAGTGCGTCCAGAAATGCGTTCAGGTCTTCTGCTGCTGCCAGCATCCCCCGTTCCGCTTCTTCTTCGCTGGAATTATCGATCCACGGGATCGGGAACCATTGGAACCCCATTGGTGCCCCTGCGCAGGCTTCTGGCGCATCTGGCGACACAAATAGCGTGTCTGGCAGATGTTCCGCCAAAGGGTCCGCCAAGCCGAGCAGGTCTGCTCCGTTGGCTCCGTATCCGTGCAGGAATACGACCACAGATCGGGTTTCCCCTGATTGTGCCTCTTTGCGCAATGCGTTCAAAACCCGTGTCATTTCAGCGTATCCCTTCGCGGCTTTTTGCAACGCGGTAGTAGGCCCAAAGGAGCCGCGCTGCAACTGATCTCCATGGGGCCCAGTCTTGGGCCATAAGGCGCAGGTCTTTGTCTTTGGGGCGCTCAGTAAGGTTGAACAGGACTTTGGCGCTTTCTTGCAGGGCCAAATCACCTGACGGGAACACATCTGCCCGCCCGAGGCTGAACATGGCGTAGATTTCTGCCGTCCAGACGCCGATGCCGGGTACGGCGGTCAGGGTTTTGATAACCTCGGCTGTGGGTGCGTCGCGCAGGGCTGCGTAGTCGATGCCTGCTTGGGCCAAGGCCAGCGCGTAGCGGATTTTCTGACGGCTGAGCCCTGCGGCGCGCAGATCGTCCTCGGTGGCGCGGGCGACTTGGGTAATCTCGGTCAGGTTTGCGGCTTGCATTTTTCCCCAGATCGCGTTGGCGGAGGCCACGGAGACTTGCTGGCTGATGATCGCACTCAAAAGCTCGGCGAACCCGTCGGGTTTGAGGCGCAGCGGCAAAGGGCCGGTTTCAGCGAGGGCTGATTTGAAAAGAGGGATCTCGGCGGCGAGCCAAGCGGCCCCTTCGGTCACGCAGGCGTCTGAGATGATGATCCGCTCGGTCATTGTGCTAAGGCCCATGCAACGGCTTGATCCACAGTGTCCAGCTTCAAACCTTCGGGCTGCGCGGGACGGTCAATCAAGACGACAGGCACCCCAAGATGGCGCGCTGCCAGGAGTTTGGATTGCCCCATTTGACCGCCTGTGTTTTTGACCACCAGATGGGTTATCCCCAAACTTGCGAACAATGCGGCTTCTTCTTGCACTGAAAACGGAGGAGTGCCTTGAACGTAGGTGACATGCGCCTGTGGATGCGGATCGCGGGCCTGCATTTGGCGCACGAATATCTGGGTTTTGCGCATGGTCTCCAGATGGACCACAGAAGGTCGGCCTGTGGTGGTGAACACCTTGGCGCCAGCGGGGATGACATCGGCCACGGCTTCAACATCCGGAACATGGGTCCAATCATCGCCCTGCTCTGCCTGCCACGGAGGCCGCAAAACTTGCGCATAAGGCAACCCATGCATGGCACAGACCTGCGCGGTACGAAAACTGATGGCGGTGGCAAAGGAATGGGTGACATCCAAAACCGCACCAATCGCTTCATTTTTCAAGAAATACTCAAATCCCGCATCGCCCCCAAAACCGCCCGTGCGGGTGGGCACAGCCAAGGGGCCAAACCCGCGTGGGTCCTCGTGTAGTGAGGCCGTGACACGCAGGGGTGTCTTGGACAACGCGCGGGCGATATCGCGGGCCTCACCGCCGCCGGCCAGCAAAAGAAGATGGGCATTGTTCATGGGCGCGACATTACGCGGACGCGATCTGTGCGCAAGCGCTTGCTGCGCAGATCATTCGCAGATACGGATGCGCCTATGACAGTGATTGATGATAGCCTTGCCAAACGCAACGTCGCGGTTTTGGTCGCAGCCCAAGCCTTTCTTGGAAGCCAGATCACGATGATCTTTGTGATCGGGGGGCTTGCAGGACAGCAACTGACGCCAAACATCTGTCTGGCCACCTTGCCCATTTCGATGATCGTCTTCGGGTCCATGACAACCGCCCCTTGGCTGAGCACTGTCATGCAAAATTTCGGGCGGCGCACCGGTTTTTATGTCGGGGCACTGGGCGGGTTGATCGGGGCCGCTATTTGCGCCTATGCCCTGACGCTCGATAACTTTTGGGTCTTCTTGTTTGGCAGCTATCTGACCGGCATTTACATGTCTGCCCAAGGGTTCTTCCGCTTTGCCGCAGCCGATACCGCATCCGATGATTTCAAGCCAAAGGCCATTTCTTATGTGCTGGCAGGCGGATTGCTGTCCGCCATTATCGGCCCGCAACTTGTCGGCTATTTGACAGCCACAGCTGATGCCACAGTCATGCGGTTTTTCCCTGTCTATATCGCCGCCATGGCCCTGAACGTGCTTGGCATGTTGCTGTTTATCTTCTTGCGCATCCCCAAGCCACCCAAACCCGCGATCGGCGCACCCAAGGGCCGCACGCGGTGGGAGCTTTTGACAACCCCGCGCATTTTGGTCGCTGTGATTTGTGCGATGGTGTCCTATGCGTTGATGAACCTTGTGATGACTGCTACCCCGCTGGCTGTGGTCGGATGCGGGTTTGCGGTGGCTGATGCCTCGAACGTTGTGACGGCGCATGTGCTTGCGATGTTTGGCCCTTCTTTCTTTACAGGCCATTTGATCGTGCGCTTCGGGGTTGAGAAAATTATTGCCACGGGTCTCGTTATTCTTGCGGGTGCCGGTGTGGTTGCCCTTTCGGGTGTGGCTTTGCCGAACTTCTTTCTGGCCTTGGTGCTTTTGGGTATTGGCTGGAACTTCGGGTTTATTGGGGCCACGACCATGCTTGCGCGGTCGTATGCCCCGCATGAGCAAGGCCGGATGCAGGGTTTGAATGACTTGTTGGTCTTTGGTGGCGTTACGCTTGCCTCGCTCGCGTCTGGCGGGCTGTTCAACTGCGGTGGTGGTTCGGCCCAGAGCGGTTGGCAGGCGGTCAATCTGGCGATGGGTCCGTTTTTGATCCTTGCGGGGGCCGCCTTGATATGGCTGTTGCTGCGCCCCAAGGACGCGCCCGTTTAGACCCGCCCTGTTGCGGCTTGCCACGCTAACCGCGCGGACTTTTGAAAGGCAGACAGGCCCAGCCGCCCGTCCCCGACTGCACTTGGGTCTTTGAGGGCCTGTTTTAGCACCCCTTCTGTTTGCCATGCGGCCAGAAGCGCTGGTTTGGCTTTTGCGTCGATGGTTGCTTTTCGCGCCTGTGTCAGCCTGTCCAACCCCGATTGCGCCAAGGTTTGGATGCCTGCATGTGTCCCGTCCAGCAGCGGGATCCGCCCCCGCGCTGCAAGCTCTGGCACCGCTTTCAGCCAGCCTGCCACCCCGTGCGCATAGCCTATGTCAAGGATCGCCTGGCTTGGCTCTGCCCCGAGCGATTGCGCTGCCGCTTGCATCAGGGTGCCCGCTGTTTGTGTCAGATAGCGTGTCAGATGTGCGTCGTCTTCAAAGGCGTCTTTGTAGATGTCCCAGCGTCGTGCGGCGATGAGCTCATCCAAAGCTGATGCTTGTTCAGGTGTCAGCACTTCGGCGAGTGCAGTTGTCACCTCATGCTTGCGCACGGTCTGGCCCTTGGCGATTTCCTCAAGCGCGTCCCGCCACCATTGCAGCCGCATTTCTGCGATCATTGGCTCTGCCGTGACCCAAGGCGCGCGGCTGACTTCGACGTTGAAGGCATAGATCGGGAACAGGATTGCCCGCGCGTCGACCGGTGCTGCCATAGTGGCCCGAAACCTGTCCGGATCCGCCTTTTCCACGAGCGCTGCACAGGCTGTCAGGCTTGTATCCCATGTCATGATTTGGCGAGCACCAGCAAGTATGCGATGTCTTGCGGAGCCGCGGCCCAATGTCCGATCTCGGCCTCTGCCTCTTTGCATGCGGCTTTGGTATCTGGCGTTGTGCCGTTGGCCCGGAGGCTGTCCACCCGGGATTGCAAAGACGTGTAATAGGCTTCCCAAGGTGCGCCTTGGATGGTTCGAGTGTCCTGCACTTTGAACCCTGCGTCCGCCACCTGTTTGAGAACCCCAGCTTTGTCTTGTGTCGCGTATCCGTCCCAAAGGTTTGTTGCGGCATCGGTCCATCCGTTGGTCAAAACCGGTTCTGAAAATGCGATCACCCCTTGGTCTGTCAGCTTGGGTTTCCACGCTGTCAGCGCCGCGTTGATCCCTTTGAAATAGACCGCACCTGTGCACCAGATCAGATCATAGGGGCCTGTCACATCCAGCATATCCCCTTGGCGCGGGTGCACGTGGGTCAGGTGGTTTTGCAGCCGCTTCATAGCTTGGTCCACGTAAGGTCCATGCTTTTCCACCGCGTCGATCTGGGCCTTGGGCAAGGCCTTAGCCAGTGTCAGGCTGTCCGCTCCGGACCCACAGGCCGCGTCCAAAACTCTGTGCGGTTCCTCGATTTGGTTGAGCGCCCAGTGCACGTCTGCGGGCTCTCCCGGTCCTTCGCGGTCCAGATGGGAATAGACTGTAAAGAAGGCTGCAATCGACATGCTCACGATGTACGCCTGCCTTATGGACTGCGCAAGATGTCTTGCATAAGCGTGCGTGTTTGATCCGCGTTGACAATGCTGAGGTGGGTTTCGCCGTCGATGACGTGGTAGGTGCCTTTGGAGGTGACCTCGCTCATCAAGGGTGCGTAGCCTTCCGCTATGAAAGCCTCATCCTGTGCGCCGACGATCAGATCGAAGCGCGGCAGGGCCGCGATGTCTTTCAGGTAGTCCATGCGGGGCGCGTAGCCTGTGTTGAGCCTGTAGGAATAGGCGGTGGTCGCTGTATGCCCAAGCGGGCCGTCCATCACTGCGCTGGGCATGTTGAACTGGATGACCTCTTGCCCGTTGAGCGCTGTGATCCCGACCCCGTTGAGCATCGACAACCCGATCATCCGCCGTGTCAGCACCTTTGCCCAACCGCCCGAATTTTCGCGGGTCGTTGGCGCGTTGTATTTGAGGAAGGGCGCCAGCAGTATGGCTTGGTCCATGAGCGCACCGCGCGGTCCACCCGCAAAACGCACCACAAGACCGCCACCGGACGAGTGTCCTGCCACAATGACTTTTTGATCCGGTCTTTGCACAAGGGCAATCAGATCGGCCAGATCGTCTTCCATTTGGCCGATGTAGTCGATGTCGCCGCGTCTTTGCGGCGCTTCGCCGTGGCCGCGCAGGTCTGGCACGATCACATCAGCATCGGCCTGCAACGCTTTGGCAAGGTTATCAAATTGTAGCCCGTGCCAGCCTGATCCGTGAACCAGCACAAGCAGTGGCTTGGTCGGGTTTGGATATCGCCGGACGGGCAAGCCGTAGCCGTCGCGCATTTGCACGGTCTCAAGCTGTGCCGGTTCTGAGGTGTCTGCGTTCAGTTGTTGGGTAAAATCCAAACCTTCGCTGTCCTCGGCGAAGGCGGTGGGTTTTTGCGACGCGATCAGTCCGAGCGCGATACACAATGTGATAACGGCTGAAATCAGGGCAAACTTAACAATTGAAAAAATCATTCGTCTTCCAATTCAAATATGTCGTGAACGCTGACCTCCAAAGCGCGGGCCAATCCAAGGGCCAGCACGGTTGAGGGCACGAACACGCGGTTCTCAATGGTGTTGATCGTTTTGCGGGACACACCGACGAGGCTCGCCAGATCGGCTTGGGTCAGCCCGCGGGCGGCGCGCAGATCTTTGAGTGTGTTTTTGAGCCCGCTCATCCTGATTGCCATTCCAGATAGGTCAGGATCAGCAAATAACTTGCCCCTGTCAGGGTGCCCATCACTGCAAAAACAGTGTCCCAGTTCAGCCCGAACATCAGGACACACAGAAAGAACAACGGGTACATCCCGACGGCGACCCAATAGGCATAACCGGCGGCTTTACGGGCAGTGGCTTTGTAAAGCTCATCCGAGGCGGCTTTGCGTGTTGCTTTGTCGGCCCGCAGGAACACCGCAAAAATCAGTATGGTTGCAATCAGCCCCGCCCCCCATGGCAAGTACCAGAGCACTGGATCAGGCCTGTTTTGTGCCAGCGACAAAAGCGCGTAGATCAGGCAGCACAGCCCGACAAGCCCAAGCAAAACGGTTCTGAAACGGGCGATTGAAGTCTCGGATGTCATACCCCTGCCCCCGTGGTTGAGATTTTCAGCCCGACGATGCCCGCCACAATCAAGATAACGCTGATGAGCCTTAAAGGGGTAAGAGGTTCGCCCATCCAAAGCGTTCCAACAGTGAAGGTGCCTATGGCCCCGATGCCGACCCAGACAGGATAGGCGGTGCCCAAAGGCAGGCTGCGCATGGCCATAGCAAGCAACCAGAACCCGATGAAGGCGGCGACGCCTGTGATGACGCTGGGCATGGGTTTGCTAAACCCGTCCGATGCTTTCATCGCGCTGGCCCAGACCACTTCCAGCAGCCCTGATATGAAAAGTATTAACCACGCCATTGCGCATGCCCCTATCTCGTGTAACTTAGAGGTTACATAGAAGATGCGCCGTGTAACGTCAAGGTTACTTTTTAGTGGTGTCGCGGATCAATTTCCATTTTATCGCATCGAGCAGTGCTTCAAATGACGCATCGACGATGTTGGCGGAGACCCCGACTGTGGACCACCGCTGGCCCTGACTGTCTTCGCTGTCGATGATAACGCGCGTCACAGCCTCGGTCCCGCCATCTGTGATGCGTACTTTGAAATCGACCAATCGCATGTCGTCGATCATGGCTTGGTACGGGCCTAAGTCTTTCGCGAGCGCTTTGGAGAGCGCATTGACTGGCCCCCGATCGCCGCCTGTTTCATCCATCGATTCCGAGACAGACAGTTTCTTTTGCCCGTCGACTTTCACGACCACGACGGCCTCTGACAGGCTGACCATTTGGTCGTATTTGTTTTTGCGCCGCTCAACCGTGACTTTGTACCGTTTGACCTCAAAGAAGTCGGGCAGTTGGTCGAGTTCTTTGCGCGCGAGCAGCTCAAAGCTGGCCTGCGCTGTGTCGTAGGAATAGCCTTCGGCTTCGCGCTGTTTGATGGTGTTGAGGATGCGAGACAGGGCGTCCTTGTCGTCCGCCTTGAT
>CAZWSE010000022.1:0-6792 GCA_964636575.1 uncultured Sulfitobacter sp.
CCCATAGGTCGGCTTCGTCGCCACTCGCCGTTTCGGCACGTGCAGCGCCGCCCGCACCAGTTCCGCCAGCCGCTCCCGCGCGATCTCTCGGTTTCGCGCTTGGTGCCGCGTCTCTTGCACGAAGATCACAATCGCCCCGTCGTTCGTCCACCGTCGCCCCGCCAGCCGTTTCAGCCGCGTTTTCACCGCAGCGGGCAGGTTGGGTGACCGCGCCGCCTCGAACCGCAGCTCCACCGCCGTGGACACTTTGTTCACGTTCTGCCCGCCGGGGCCGGACGCGCGGGTGAAGCTCTCCGTCAGTTCCCAGTCTTCAATCCCGATATGATCGTTGATCCGCAGCATCGCGCCCCGTCCGTTCAAGTATGCACGTTCAGTGTACAGGTTGTGCACAGGTTGTGTACGGGTTGTGCACCCGTTTTTCATGCAAAAAGGGCCGCCCCAATCAAGGTGCGGCCCTTCCACAATGTTTCGGAGGTGGGGTCGGTTAGACGACCTGTCCACTCGGGCGGATCACTCCGCAATAGGGCTGCCTATGCGGCGACCTCCCAAGCTGTTCCGACACCTCTCTCCAATACCTTTGTTGACACTGGATCACCTCCTTTTCCGTTGTTAAAATCTAACTCAAAGGTGGCACATCTTGTGCGTATGTCAAAGAAAAAATGCCTATGCCGTGTCCATTCTGCGCACGATGACCCGAAACGGTATTAAAGCGAGCAGCGCCAGCGAGATTTTGACCCCCCAGTCCGCCACAGCCAGCGACACCCAAAGCGGAGCAATAGGCCCAGCGCCCAAGATCGGCAGCGTCTCGTTCGCCCAAGACACGTCGTTTGATGGCTCCAACCACGTCAAAGCCCCTGAAAACGCTATGGAAAAGAACAGCGCCGTATCCACAGACGCCCCGACCAGTGTAGACACCAGCGGCGCTTTCCACCACGTCCCGCCGCGCAAGGCTGAGAACACTCCGACGTCCAAAAGTTGCGCTGTCAAAAACGCCAGCCCCGATCCAACGGCGATGCGGAAGGTCACCAAAGGCCCGAATTCGCCCATGATTTGTGTGCCAACGAGCGAGCAAAAGATGCCCACGATGAACCCCGCGAAAACGACGTTCCGCGCAGGGCCAGCCCCGTAGACGCGGTTCATAACGTCCGTGATCAGAAAGGCGATCGGGTAGGTGAATGCCCCCCACGTCAGCCAGTTTCCAAACAGGTATTGTACAAGGATGTTAGACGCGACCACCGTGGCCGCCATTGCCAGTATGCCCGGCAGGTAATTTCTATTCATTTCATTTCCGTTTTTTACAAGGTCGCGGAGACTTGAAGTTCTACCAAAGGTAGAAGCGGTTCCTTACTGAAGTGTTAACGCCTCGGCAATAGCCTATTGCGACGCCAGAACAGCCGCGCATTGGGCGGGCAAATCACCTAACACCAGTTCCCGCCTCGGTTTGCGCGGCTTGGCATTCGGATCAGGGGGCGGCGGGTTCAGGATGTTGTTCACCCACTCCTGCGCGTCCTTGCATCCACTGCCCGCAGGCGGTGCGGCTTGGTTCACACATCCACGGCTTCCCGCAGGGCACTTCAACCGCACATGAAAATGATAGTGATGCCCCCACCACGGCCGGATCTGCCGCAGCCAGCTTTTGTCGCCCTTCTCTGCGTTGCACATGGCGACCTTTGCGCCTGGAAACACAAAGATACGGGCCGTGCGCGGATCTTGGGCAGCGGCTTTCAGAATATTCATATGCGCCTGCGTCCAGTTGCTGTTGGTATAGGCACCGCTTGCGCGACGGGTCGAGATGGAGCTGATGTTCTCACGCTCCTCAGCACTCAGGCTTAGAGATTTCGGGGGCAGCATCCAGACATCAATGCCAAGCCCCGTTTGGTGGCTACGGTGACCGGTCAGCATCGGCCCGCCACGAGGTTGGGCCATGTCGCCCACATATAGCCCCTTCCACCCGGGCTGGGTCGCGGCAAAGCGGGACAGCTTTTTCACGAAATCAATGGTTTCAGGATGGGCCCAGTTCCGGTTGCGGGACAGACGCATGGCCTGCCATGTCGGGCCGGATTCAGCCAATTGCTCAGCGCCCGCCAGACAGCCTTTTGCATAGCCGCCAAAAGCCTGAGAAGACTGCTGCGATGCAAAGGTTTTTGCCCCGAAACGCGCTTTGGCCAGTGAATTGGCATCTTGGGTCGACAGTCTTGGGGCTTTGATTTCAGCACCTGAAATATCACGATCCGCGCTAGCGCCGCAGGCTGCCATGGTAAACGCAAGCAATAGCGTTGTTAGCCGTCTGACCATTGATCCGAATCTCCTCTTGGATGCACCCAGAGTAGCAAAACCAATCCAATGAGGAACAAAAAGATGACGGGCGCAAACCCGATGCGCGCGCTGCCGGACATATAAGTGACCAGACTGATCAAGGCAGGGGCCATAAAGGCAGTGGCCTTGCCGGACAGAGCGAACAGACCAAAGGCCTCGGTCGGGCGGTCAGGGTTGGTATGACGCACCATCATTGACCGAGATGCAGAATACAGCGCACCGCCAGCCCCGCCAATGCAGGCCCCGCAGATGAAGAACATCGTATCCGGCAAAGTGGACCCTTCAGGTAAAGGCACACCAAAGATCGCAGTCCGCGACATGCCAACGATAATCGTACAAACCAGCATCAAAACCACAATACAGAAGATGATCACAGGCTTCGGGCCGAACCGCTTGTCAAAGATACCGCCGATGAAAGTAGCAATGGCGGCGGTGACTGCTCCAATGATCCCGAAGATGGCGATAAAGGTCAGCTCCCAATTCAAGACCAGCTTGGCGTAGGTGCCGCCAAAAGCGTAGCTCGCGTTCAAGGCATCGCGGTAGAACATGGATGACAGCAGATAGGCCGCAAGACTGCGACGCTTGGGAACAGCTTTCAGGGATTGACCCAGTTCACCCAAAGCCAGTTTGATACCACCCTTTTTGACAACCGGAACAGGCTCACGCACCCACAGGAAATAAGGGATCATAAAGACAGCAAACCAGCCCGCGATAAGGGGGCCAACAATGCGAGTGCCTTCCTTAGCCTCAGGATCAAGCCCAAAGGCAGGGGCGTTCCCCAGAATGGTTTGCCCGGCATCGTTACTTTCAAAGAAGAACAGCAGCATAATGAACAAGGCTGCCACGCCGCCCCAATAGCCGATTGCAAGGCCGGTGCCACTGATCTTGCCGACCTCTTCAGTCGGACCAAGGCTCGGCAGTTGAGCGTTCACAAATTGCAGCGCGAACTCGGCCGCGATGAAGGCTAGAATAAAGGCGGCCAAACTGAACCAAAGCCCCGTGCCGTCAGGGGCCATGTACCAAAGCGCACCCGACCCCAGCACATAGATGATCGAAAACAGAACAATCCACGGCATCCGTCGGCCCGTGCTGTCTGCATAAGCGCCAAGGACAGGGGCGAAAAAGGCAATGACCAAGCCCGCGATCAACTGGGTGTTCGCCCACATGGTCTGGGCGCTCGCATCTGCTGCGATCTCGGTCGCGCCATCGGCCATCATCGTGTCCGAAATCACGCCGACCAAGTAGGGGCCAAAAATGAAGGTCAGACCCAGCGTGTAAAAAGGCTGCGATGCCCAATCGAATGCCATCCAACCCCAAACACGCTTGCGAAGTGCGGTGTCTGTCATAAATCCCCCTCAGTTGACGCCATTTAGCGCATGGTCAGGGCAGGGGCGCAAGACAGGATTAAGCGGCGTCCTGCATCGGGGGCCAAGGTCGCGTGGCTTCGGCATTGCACCAGTTCGCAACCCAATCAGGAGCAGGGGGTGATTGCATGTCTGTACCCATTGCAGTTTTCACACGATCCGGCGACACGATGCCGTTCTGGTCGGTGACCGCAGCGCGGTAAAGGACATGACTGGCGCATTCACCATCCGCCTTCCACATGGACTGTTCGAGATAGAAGAACTTGTCATCCCAACACACCATGCGGCTGCGAACCTCAACACGTTCCAGATTGCGAACGCGTCGGCGATACCGGACCGAACTGCCAGCCATCGTCAGACCCCAACGGTTCTGTCTCAACGCACGAACAAGCCCAACGCGCTGGGCCAGAACAATGCGGCCCAGGTCATACAGGGTCAGGGCGCGGCCATTGTTTAACTCGGCCCACATATCCAAATCCCACGGCAGGCAGCGGTGATGGCTGACATGAACGGCTGTTGGATCAAGCGGATCAAGCCTGCGGGCCAGAACAAGGTCTTTCGCGAGGCGGAAAAATGGGAACATCAAGGGTATCCTTTACTCTGACGTAAGATGTGCGGCCTACCCTGCGGGTCAATAGCGAACCTTGCGGCACTCTTGCTCTTTTAGGGCAGGCTGCTTAGGTCAGGCGGGCAGAGAAAAGGAACTTGACCTATGATGGCCATCTACGGACCGATCCAGCTGATCCTCAGCGTTGTCTACTTTATCATGATCGCGCACATCATCATGAGCTGGCTGATCAACTTTCAGGTCCTGAACCTGCACCAGCCGATTGTCAGTCAGATCTGGCAAGGGCTGAACAACCTGTTGGAACCGATCTACAGACCGCTGCGGAACATCCTGCCCAACACGCATCCACTTGATCTGGCCCCGCTTGTGGCACTGATTATCGTCATTTCGCTTCAACGATTTATCGTACCGACCATCTTTGGCTTGATGTAGGTCTTGTTCACGGATTCTTAGTGTGGGATTGTTTGTCTAAACGAGCAAACAAGAACAAACAGGTATCCCATGCAAGGCGCTGCCACGCTGCTAAAGGACGTCTTCGGATTCGATGAATTCCGACCGGGACAGGAAGACATCGTTCACGCGGTGACGGCGGGTGAAAACGTGCTCGCGATCATGCCAACCGGTGGCGGGAAATCCCTGTGCTTTCAACTGCCAGCCCTGCTGCGCGACGGGGTGACTGTCGTGATATCACCACTGATTGCATTGATGCGCGATCAGGTGCGGGCCTTGCAAGAAGCAGGGGTTGAGGCAGGCGCGCTGACCTCTGGCAATACCGAAGAAGAAACCGACGCTGTGTTCGCGGCACTCGACGCGGGCAAGCTCAAACTACTATACATGGCCCCCGAACGGCTTGCGGCGGGGTCTGCAATGGGGCTGCTGCGGCGGATCAATGTCAACATGATCGCGGTGGACGAAGCGCACTGTGTCAGCCAGTGGGGGCACGACTTCCGGCCCGACTACCTGCGCATCGGGGAACTGCGCCGCGCACTTGATGTGCCACTTGCGGCCTTCACGGCCACTGCCGATACCGAAACTCAAGAAGAAATCGTTCAAAAGCTGTTCGACGGAACACCGCCGCGGGCCTTTCTGCGCGGCTTTGACAGGCCCAACATCCATCTGGCCTTTACAGCCAAAGACAGCCCGCGCCGCCAGATCCTTGATTTCGCAGCCGCGCGCAAAGGGCAGTCCGGCATTGTCTATTGCGGAACACGAGCGAAAACCGAAGGCATCGCCAAAGCGCTACGCGACGACGGTCACGCGGCCTGCCATTACCACGGCGGCATGGAAGCCGAAGACCGCCGCATCGTCGAACGTCGCTTTCAACAAGAAGACGGGCTGATTGTGGTGGCAACGGTCGCCTTCGGGATGGGGGTCGATAAGCCTGACATCCGCTGGGTCGCCCACGCCGATCTGCCCAAATCGATTGAGGCGTATTACCAAGAAATCGGACGCGGCGGACGTGACGGGGCACCAGCGGAAACCCTAACGCTCTACGGGCCAGAAGACATTCGCCTGCGCCGCTCTCAAATCGACGAAGGCTTGGCACCGCCCGAACGCCGCGCGGCGGATCATGCACGGTTGAACGCATTGCTCGGGTTGGCCGAGGCGTTGGAATGTCGCCGCAAGACCCTGCTGTCCTACTTCGATGAAACCGATGTGACATGCGGTCGGTGCGATCTCTGCGATACGCCTGCGGATGTGTTCGATGGAACGACAGATGTGCGCAAAGCTTTGTCCGCAATCCTACGGACCGAAGAATGGTTTGGCGCAGGGCACCTGATCGACATCTTGCGCGGGACGATGACCGATAAAATCAAGCAACGCGGGCATGACAAACTGCCCACCTACGGTGTCGGTAAAGACTACGACAAACGGCAATGGCAGGCCGTGTTCCGGCAGATGATGGGGCACGATCTGGTGCGGCCCGATCCTGAACGGCACGGGGCGCTGCGGATGACAGACAAGGCCCTGCCCATTCTGCGGGACGAGGCCAAGATCCAACTGCGCCGCGACAGCATCACGAAGGCCGCAGGGCGACGTCCGGCAGTCCGCGAACTGGTCAGCGACGAGGACGCACCATTGCTGTCTGCGCTCAAAGCGAAACGACGCGGGCTGGCCGAAACCGCCAAGGTGCCCGCCTACATTATCTTCAACGACAAGACCCTGATCGAAATGGCCGAAAAACGCCCGATGAGCCTCGATGACATGGCGCGGATCGGCGGGGTTGGGGCCAAAAAGCTGGAAAGCTACGGCAACGCTTTCTTGGAAGTCATCTGTGGCGAAGCCGAGAAAATGCACCCCACGCGGCGCAAACTGGCCGGAAGGGACGCGGGCACGCTTTACGATCAATTGCTACAAGTTCAAGCCGATCTGGCGCGAGGCGACGGTGGCATCGACAAGCCGCTCAGTTGCTCGGCGTCTTTGCTGGCCAAAGTAGCGCAAACCAAACCACGCGATGCGGGTGCTATGGAACGGTTGCTTGGCGAACGCCGCGCCGAAAGATTTGGAAACGCATTTCTGGACGTCGTTCTGCAAGAACGCTGA
>CAZWSE010000022.1:6892-38159 GCA_964636575.1 uncultured Sulfitobacter sp.
GGACGTCGTTCTGCAAGAACGCTGACCACATGTCGTTCTTCAGAAACGCTAACTGGACGTCGTGCTGCAAGCGGGCTAAGTCGTCTATCAGATGCTACAGGGGGCCTTATGCTGGTTGTCATTTCACCCGCGAAGAAATTGGATATGGACACAGTTGAAGGGGTCACACCCACACAACCTATGTTTCCGGAACAGGCGAATGAACTCGCCAAAGTGGCGGGCAAACTGAAGGTCAAAGACCTGCAAAACCTGATGCACATCAGCGAAAACCTGGCCAAGTTGAATGCAGACCGATTCAAAGACTTCGGTCAAATGGATCGCAAGGCGGCGGCACTCGCCTTTGCGGGGGACACCTACCAAGGGCTAGAAGCGACGACACTTGATCCCGATGATATGGCATATGCCCAAGATCACCTGCGTATTCTGTCGGGGCTTTACGGTGTGCTGCGCCCTCTGGACGAGATTGAGCCCTACCGCCTCGAAATGGGCAGCCGCTTGAAAACCAAGCGCGGCAAAAGCCTTTATGATTACTGGGGCGATACACTGTCTCAGGCTTTGAACGCTCAGGCAGAAGCAGTCGACACAGACGTTCTGGTAAACTGTGCAAGTCAGGAATACTTCGGCGCTGTTGACCTAACCGCGTTGGACGCACGGGTGATCACGCCCGTCTTCATGGAAGACAAAGGACAAGGCCCAAAGATCGTCAGCTTCTTTGCCAAAAAAGCGCGGGGCGCGATGGCGCGGTTCATGATCCAGAACCGGGTGACATCGGTCGAAGGCCTGCGAGATTTCGATATCGGCGGCTACAGCTATCAACCGCGCGAAAGCACCGACGACAAACTGGTCTTCACACGACCCTATCCAGAGGCCGCCTGAGGCGTCTCGGTCAGCGGCGGCACCGCATCTTCGGGGCAATGGGTCTCAATCGCGGCGATCAATGCAGGCTTTCGCACAGGCTTGGTCAAGTAATCATCTAGGCCAGCTTCAAGAATGCCGCCTTCATCGCCCTGCATCGCGTGGGCTGTGACTGCAATAATCGGAATATGCACACCGGTTTCAACCTCTAGTTTACGGATTTCACCGGTCGCCTCTTTGCCATCCATCTGGGGCATCGAAATATCCATGAATACAAGGTCAGGGCGTTCGCGGGTATAGGCGGCGACCGCCTCAATACCGTTGTTTGCAAACTCCAGCTCGATTTCCAAATTTTTGACCATTTTGCTCAGAACCAATTGGTTGGTCTTGTTGTCCTCGGCCACAAGAACGCGCATCAGCCTTGGTGTATCTGAGGACGCAGGGTCAGAGCCTTGCGGGACGGGCAAGGCGGTAACGGGCGTTTCAACACTGTCCTCAGTCCCATTTGGTTGAGGCGGTTTGACCTTGGTCAGGGTCTCTAACAAGTGGCGTCGTGTCACAGGCGTTTTCAGCAACCCGCAGTTTTCAATCGTGGCAGCATCAACCTCCGCAAGGATCGCTTGGGCGGTCAGCAACAGGATAGGGGTCGTCTTGCCAGCCTTGCGAATGGAATGGGCCAACGGCAAACCGGCGTGGTCGGTCAGATCATGCTCCATCAAGATCAAGCTGGTCTCGTCGGTTACGGCGTCCAAGACAGACGGGCCGTCTGCCATCGGGTGAACGGTAAGACCAAGACTGGAAAGTTGTTTGGTCAATACGTCGAGACTGGCGGCTTTGGTATCGGCCACAATGACAGATTTTAGGGTATCCGGCAAAGCGGGCAGGTCTGCATTGGGGTCATCCAACGGTCCAAGCTTCAGATTGAAGCCAAACACAGACCCCTCGCCAAAGGTACTATCGACCCACACCTCGCCGCCCATCATTTCGACCAACCGTTTGGAAATAGCCAAGCCCAATCCGGTGCCTTCAAACATGCGGCTTTGTTCATCATCAACCTGATTGAATTCACCAAAGATGTGGCCAACCTTTTCTTCGGGAATACCAATGCCACTGTCTTCAATGGCAATATGAACGTCCGTCTCGCTGCCGGGGATACCCGTGACGCGAACGATGACATGACCGGTCTGGGTGAACTTCAAAGCATTGCCGATAAGGTTGGTTAAAACCTGCCGAATCCGGCCCACATCGCCTGTAAATTGGGTCGGCAGGAACAGATCGTAATCCACGACCAGATCCAAACCCTTGTCCGTTGCGATCGATTGCAACAGCATAACAACCTCATGCAAGGACCGTTCCAGATCGAAAGGTTCAGGATGCAAGACCAGCTTTTCAGCCTCAATCTTCGAATAATCCAGCACGTCATTGATGATGACCAGCAAAGCCTCGCCAGAGTTTTTGATCGTGTCCACATAAAGCTGCTGTTCAGTGGTAAGCTCGGTTTCCGTCAACACATCCGCCATCCCCACAACGCCGTTCATGGGGGTGCGGATTTCATGGCTCATGTTGGCAAGGAAAGTGGATTTGGCTTTGTTGGCATTTTCGGCGTTTTGCCGGGCGGTGGTCAGCTCGGCCTCGTACATGACGGTCGCAGTAATGTTTAAAGCCAGCGATACAACATCCCCTGACGGACCGCGTTGGTCGACCAGCTTAATGTATTCATTGTTCCAAAGCTGAATCACAGTCGGTTCAGGGTCCGTTTCCTGCCAGCGTTGGATCATCATGGCACGCCAGTCTTCAGGGCTGCGGCCATCAGTGTTGACGATCCCTTCTTCGGTTAGCAATTGCAGGATACGCATATAAGACACGCCAGGTTTGACTTCTTCCAAGCCATCAAACGGGGCAAGATAAGCCCAGTTGGCGGCCAGCATTTCGGTACCGCCATCAAAGAACGCAAACCCGTCTTGAATGGTCTCAATCGAATGCCACAGCCTGCGTTCAGCGATTTCAAGGTTCTGGTTGGCCGTCGAAAGATCGCTTTTGACGCGCTTGTTTTCGTCGCGGACATTGGCGACTTCGGCTTGGGTCTCAACAATCTGATCCGACAACAGCCGCGCATGATTGCCAAGCTTGCGATTGGCCGCAAAAAGCTCGGCCTGCTTCAGCTCAAGCATCCGTTCCGCAGCCAGCCGGCCGCGTCGTTCCTCTGCCAGTTTGTTGGCAAGGCTCATCCGTGCCCTCCGCGGCAAGGTTAATCAATAACCCTTCACTCATCGGAGATTCTGGTGAACAACGGCTTAATCCTGAGGGGATTTGCTAAAGTTTTAGGCGTTAACGTCGACCTTCACGAAGCCATCCAAAAATGATCAATCCTGATCCCAGCAAAAGAACCAGCCAAGGCGGCAGCAAATCAAGCTGTCGCACATCGCGCGCTTCAAACGCGCCGCGTGGGGTAATCCCGATCCAACCGCGCCCTGCAGCAGGCCGACCTTCGCGGACAGACCGGACCGATGGAACACCGTTCTGAACCAACATCATACCACCGCGCAAAACCTCAACTGTGGGGTTCAAAATATCGGGCGTGGCAATCGTCTGTTCAAACTCACGCGGGGCGGCGGGGCCAAGGCCGATCACGCTTTCCAAGGTGCCATCACTCAATCGGTACAACCCGATTTCCGGCCCTTCGAACAAGGCTTCAAAACGGCCGGGGCTCGTGGGTTCCAACTCGATCTCGACAGTTTCGCCGTTGGGCTGAGTGATGGTGACAGGCCCGACCTCTTCGGTCAGGGTCCGGCGGATCACGCGCATGGTCTGGCCCGTGGCTTCGGCGAACAGAACCTCTTCCTCAAGCTCGGGTTCTTTCATCATCCAGTGACCCAAACGGCGCAGCAGTTCCAACTGGGGACCGCCGCCCTCATAACCACGGCTCCACAGCCAGGCATGATCTGACGCCAGCAAGGCCACACGGCCTTCGCCCACACGATCCAACACCAGCAGAGGGCGGTCTTCGAGACCTTCCATGACCACATCGCCGGACCGAGGCGTGACATCAATCTGCTTGAACCAACGTCCCCAATTGCCCTCATTGGGCAGATCCGTCGTCACAGGATGGCGCGCGCCCAGATCAGAGACGGCGGGCACAAACCCGTCCTCAATCACACGGGCACTTGGCACAGCAGGCAGAACAGCCCCAAGCGGAGACCTAAAGATACTGTCAGCCGAGGCAAAATCATCGCCCGCAGCCACAAGAACGGCTCCACCGCGCCTTACATATTGGGCTACGTTGTCCAGATAAATCGGCGGCAAGATCCCACGTCGCTTATAGCGGTCAAAGATGATCAAATCGAACTCGTCGATCTTCTCCAGAAACAGCTCGCGGGTGGGGAATGCGATCAAAGACAGCTCGCCCACAGGAACACCGTCCTGCTTTTCAGGGGGACGCAAAATGGTGAAATGGACCAGATCGACCGAACTGTCAGACTTCAAAAGATTGCGCCAAGTGCGCCCGCCCGCATGCGGCTCGCCAGACACCAAAAGCACCCGCAACCGATCACGCACACCGTTCATCTGTATGACCGCGGAATTGTTGCGCTCAGTCAGCTCGCCTTCGGCTTCCGGCACAGTGAACTGAATGACATTGCGTCCGCCATGGGGCAGGGACACAGGCAGATCAATATCCTCACCGATGGGCACACGGAACGACTGCGGCGGGGCGCCATCGACAGAAATATCCAGACGGGCAAGTTCTGCATCATTCGGAGCTGCACCACTGTCATCCACACGCAGGGTCAGTGTGACAGGTTCCCCGATGATCGCAAACGCAGGGGCGTTCTTTACGGTCAAACGGCGGTCCCAATCGGTATCACGCCCCGTTAGCAATACATGCATCGGGGCAGGCAGGTTCGGGGCGCGGTCAATGTCATGGATCTGCCCGTCTGTGACCGCGATAATGCCAGCGACACGGCCCGAAGGTTCATCCGCCAATGCTGTGGTCATAGCCTCCATCAGCCGCGTGCCCGCATCGCCTTCACCGTCACCAACTGTGACGCGACGGATCTCAATATTGGAACGGGATGCAAGCGCACTTTCCAAACCTGCAACGGCGTCCGCGGTTTGATCCGGCCGGTCAGACAATTGCTGGCTGGAGCTTTGATCATCCAACAGCAGCACGATATCACTCAGCGGATCACGGTCTTCTTCTTGGTACGCAGGGCCAGCAAGCGCGCCCAGCAAAACAAGACCCGCCAACAACCGCCAAGGCCAGCCAATCAAGCCACGCCACAACGCAAGGATGGCAGCCACAGCCACCAGCACAGCGACGCCGATCAACAAAGGCCACGGGATCAATGGGTCAAAAACGATCTGTCCGGTCATTGGCCCAACCGTTCCAGCAAGTCAGGCACATGGACCTGATCCGATTTGTAGTTTCCGGTCAGCACATGCATCACAAGATTAACGCCAAAGCGGTACGCCAGTTCCCGTTGGCGTTCACCCGAAAAGCCACGCCCGACAGGCAGCAGCGGATTGCCAGACCGATCAACGGCCCAAGCGGCAGCCCAGTCGTTGCCGCCAATGATGACAGGGGTCACACCATCGTTCAGGTTGCGAAACGGCATCCCCTCAATCTGTTCCGCATCGGGCGGCGACGCCTCAACCCAGACGTCACGGCTGGTGTGGCGGCCAGGGAAATCCTGCAGCAGATAGAAGGTGCGGGTCAGAACATGATCCTTGGGCAAAGGCTCAAGCGGGGGGACATCCAGCGCAGCCGCCAGTTGCTGCAACTTGCGCCCGTTCGGGCTAGAGGCACCAAACTGCGCCGTGTCCGCATCACGAGTATCAAAAATGATCATACCGCCGGACCGCAAGTAGGCATTCAGCTTCGTGTATGCCTCTGCGGAAGGGGTCGGTTGGTTGGGGGACACAGGCCAATAAAGCATCGGGAAAAACGCCAGCTCATCTGTTTCAAGGTTCACACCAATCGGCGGGGCAGGCTCGACCGAGGTGCGGAAGTAAAGGGTGTCAGACAGTCCGGTCAAACCAGCCAAAGCGACTTCATCAACCTTGGTGTCGCCAGTGATGACATGGGCCAGCACGACCTCGCTGGTGGCAAGCAATGCGAAATCATCAGCCTCTTGCGCGACTGCATCTTGGGGCAATCCTGTTAAAGCCAATGCGGCCACAATCGCCGCCGCACGGGCCGCAATCAAGCGACCGGACAGGGCAAGCGATGCAATCACATCTAGCAACAACATCACAATCGCCGCACTTAGCAACAGCCCCATCAAAGGCCACTGGGCAGCCACACTCAACCCTTCAACAGGGATACGGGCAGGCCATGCGGTCGGCTGCAAACGGGTTTGTTCGGTGACAGTATTCCGGGCCATCAAGCGATCCTCAAATTGGTACACACCGGGGCGCAGATCAGGGCTCAGCGGGGCGGCGATCAAATCAGGGCCGTCAACGCTTGGCAGGGTATCCACATCGGTCAAACGGCCAAACCCGTCCATCACCTGAATGGGGGTCCAAACAGTGCCTTCAAGCTCGGCAGCATCCGGCGCGGCAGGGGATGTGGAAACAGCCAGTCGGTCCAGCATGTTGATGAACAAAACAGACAAAGGCAGGCTCGACCATTCGGTATTGGCGGTGACATGAAACAGGACAATCTGGCCCTGTCCCAGCGGCTTGCGGGTCACCAATGGGGTGCCATCAGATAATGCGGCAATCACACGGTCAGCCAGTGTCGGATCGGGCTGGGCCATGACCTGCGATGTGACGGTGACCTCATCAGGGATAGCAAGCCCCTCAAACGGGGAACCGACAGGGAACGGCGCAAGCGTTTTCGGCTCGCCCCAACTCATGGACCCACCAACAGTGCGACCACCCGCGCGCAAACGGACAGGCATCAAAGGGTCTTCCGTGGTACGGCTGACATCGCTTGCGGCCAGAACAGGACCGGCAAAGCGCAACAACAAACCGCCTGCATCGACCCATTCGGTCAAGGCCTCAGCCTCGTTCGGGGACAGCGTCGCCACATCAGCCAGTACAACAACATCAGGGTTCGCGGGCAGAACATTCATCAGGCTGCCGGTCAGGATATCAGCCGTCTCAACCAAGGCTTGGTTCAAATACAAGAACGGCGACAAAAGTTGTAGCCCCTCGCTTTCCTCGCGGGCCGAGATCAGGGCAATCTCTCGGCGCTGCAAACTGTCGCCAGCCAAAGTTACGGCACCGGCAGTGCGTTGGCCTTGCACTTCAAAACGGGTGACACGGGCGCGCAATTCGGATGGCAAGGACAGCGCAGTATCAGTCGCAGTATCGCCCAAACCGAAGTCAGCAGTGACCGTCGCCAAAGTTGCAGGATTGCCCGCAGGGTCGCGACCATTGGCCAGAATGGTAATCTCGCGGGCATTGTCAGACGTGCTGCGTTGGGCGGTTAGGGTCAGGGCACCATCTTCGACCACAGCAGGTTGCAACCCGATAACGGCGGTTCCGGTCTCGAAAACACGCACAGCACCCTTGGCCTCTAGCGCAGTCAGCATTTGATCGTGGCCTGCGTAGGTCAGGCCGTCACTGATCCAAACGGTATCAAAAGGATCCAACCCAGACACAGCGGCAATCGCTTCATCGGTCAGGTCCGTTTGCGGCTGCCACGGGGCAGGCAGTACACCAGCCAACCGCGTGCGCAGCACATCAGCGGTCTGAAACACAGGCTCCTTCGGGGCGGTCAACTGCAGAATCGCGACAACACGATCAGCCTGTTCGGCCTTTATCAGCTCGGCCTCAACTGCATCCATCTTGTCTTGCCAACGGGTCGCACCGGCCCAGCTTGCATCCATGACAATCAGGATCGGACCACTGCCAGTTGTTTCAATCTTCGGGTTCAGAACGGGGCCAGACAGGCCCAAGATCATCGCAGCCACAGCCAGTATCCGCAGCAAAAGCAACCACCACGGGGTGCGGTCGGACACGGTATCGTCGTCCGTCAGGCCAAGCAGCAAAGCAACACCGGGAAAGCGGCGGCGGATCGGCGCGGGTGGGACAGCACGCAAAATCAGCCACAAGATCGGCAAAGCGATCAAGCCCAGCAACAGCCAAGGCGACGCAAACCCGATGCCTCCGAGAATGGTCATACAGACCCCCGATCCAAGGCACGGTACAACCACAGCAACGCAGATTGAGCACTGTCATTGGTGTGGTGGGTTCGAAATTGCCAACCGGTCACGGCACATAGATCAGACAGCTCAGCCTTACGCGCGGCCAAGCGGTCCAGATAGCGGTCTTTCAGGTCTTTGGCCTTCAAGGTCTCATGGACAAGGGTGCCGCCCATCGATTCAAAAATGGTCCGGCCGGTGAAGGGAAAGGCTTCCTCGGACGGGTCCAAAACTTGCAACAGAACACCACGCACACCCCGATCAGCGGCTTTGGACAAGGCCAGCTTCACCTCGGCCACATCGCCCATGAAGTCAGACAGGAACAAGGCTTGCGCATGCGGGATCATCGCGCGGTGTTCAGGTGGGCTGTAGTCATCATCTGCATCACGGGTCAGCAATTCTGCCAGCTGCAAAATCTGGGTGGCACCACGGCGGGGGGGCAATCCTGTGCCGGTCAAGCCGACACGCTCTCCGCCACGGTTCAGCAAAATGGCAACGGCAAGACCCAACACACGGGCGCGCTCGGCCTTTTCGGGCAAATCCTTACTGCCGGAAAACCGCATAGACGCGCCCTGATCGACCCATAGCATCACGGATTGAGCAATCTGCCATTCGCGTTCGCGGACAAACTCAGTGTCTCCACGGGCGGACCGGCGATGGTCAATCATGCGGCGGCTGTCGCCGATCTGGGCGGGGCGGTACTGCCAGAAATCATCGCCCATCCCAGCGCGACGACGACCGTGATCCCCCAGCAGAACGGTGCCAGCCAAATGCTCGGCACGGGCCAGCAAAGGCGGCAGGCGCGATGCCTCAGCCTCTGACCGTTCGCGAAGGATCAGGGGTGTTGTCACGCAGCCGCCTCGGCGCCTTTGGCAAGGGCGGTCGCGGTCGTGTCGATCAATTCTGCAAGACTATCGCCGCGGGCGCGGGCGGCAAAGTTCAAAGCCATCCGGTGGGTCAAAACGGGACGGGCCATGTCAATCACGTCCTCCGCCGATGGGGCAAGCCTACCCTGCAACAAGGCACGGGCACGCACCGTCAACATTAGCGCCTGCGCAGCACGCGGACCAGGACCCCAAGCAACGGTTTCACGAACACGCTCGGATGCGCCTTCTTCGTCAGGGCGGAACGCACGGACCAGATCAAGGATCATCTCAACAACACTGTCGCCCACAGGCATACGGCGCAGCAGGGTCTGGGCGGCAAGCAGTTCTTTCTGGGTAAAGACCTCGGTCGAGGCAGCCTCCTCAACACCTGTGGTCGACACCAGAATATCACGCTCGGTGGCGCGGTCAGGATAGGGCACATCAATCTGCACCAAGAACCGGTCCAACTGAGCTTCAGGCAACGGGTAGGTGCCTTCCTGCTCAATCGGGTTCTGCGTGGCCAACACATGAAACGGGGTGCCTAGCGGGCGGTCTTGGCCAGCAACAGTTACAGTTTTCTCCTGCATGGCCTGCAACAATGCAGATTGCGTACGGGGCGAGGCACGGTTGATTTCGTCGGCCATCAGCAACTGACAGAAAATCGGACCTTCCACAAAACGAAACCCGCGCGACCCGTCTTTGCCGGTTTCCAAAACCTCGGACCCCAAAATATCAGCAGGCATCAAATCGGGGGTAAACTGGATACGGTTGCCATCAAGGCCCATCACAGTGGACAAGGTTTCAACCAATCGGGTCTTTCCCAAACCGGGTAAACCGATCAAAAGACCATGCCCACCGCACAGCAACGCAGTCAGGGTCAGGTCGACAACGCGGTCCTGTCCAATGAAGCGTTTGGTGATCGACGCCTTGGCCTCGGCCAATTTGCCCCCAAGGGTTTCAATATCGGCAACAAGGTCGTCTGCTTTGGTCATGACTTCTCTCTCGGTTGAGTTATATGATCACCCTAAGAAGGTATGACGCAAAACGGAAATGGCAAAAGCAATGAGTGGACAAAAAACCGTTACTCCGACGGCAGAAGGGCTGGCAGCCAGCGTAAAAGCCACCAAATCGCGCGGTTTGCCGCCCGTACACCTCTGGAATCCACCATTTTGCGGGGATTTGGACATCCGGATCGCCCGCGACGGGACATGGTATTATTTGGGCACACCTTTCGGACGGCAGGAACTGGTGCGTCTGTTTTCGACGATTCTAAAGATCGAAGACGGCAAATACTTTCTGGTGACTCCCGTTGAAAAGGTCGGGATTACCGTTGATGACGCGCCTTTCGTGGCGATTGACTTCGAAGTTGCAGGCAAAGGCCGCGACCAAAAGATTGTCTTTGAAACCAACGTAGGCGATGAAACCATCGCCAGCGCAGAGACCCCAATGCGCGTGGTGCGCGACCCACAAACAGGCGAGCCTTCGCCTTACGTCATGGTTCGCGCAGGGCTAGAGGCACTGATCGACCGCAAATCGTTTTACCGACTGGTCGACATCTGCGAACACCACGACGGCTGGTTCGGGGTCTGGTCCAAAGGTGAATTCTTCGGGGTCATCCCGTCGGACGAACTGCCGGACTAAGGTCAACAAAACCAACCGCAAAATGCCCATTGCCAAGATTGCACCGGAACAGCACAGTTCTTTGCAGCTTGCACCTCATAAAAGCCCGGAAGGAATTGACATATGTCCCGCGTCGTCTTGATTGAACAAAACGGTGGTCCAGAACAGCTGAAACTTTCAAATCAGGAAGTCGGCAGCCCGGGTGCGGGTGAGATCAAGATCAGGCACAAAGCCTGCGGGTTGAACTTCATTGACGTCTATCAGCGCGAAGGGCTTTACCCGCTGAACATGCCGCACGCCTTGGGCATGGAAGCCGCAGGTATCGTGGAAGAGGTAGGCGAAGGGGTAACTCATCTGAAAGCGGGGGATCGCGCTGCCTATGCGTCGATGCCGCCCGGGGCCTACGCTGATCAGCGGGTCATGCCCGCAGCACAAGTCTGCCCGTTGCCGGATAATGTATCCTTCGAACAGGGTGCCTCTGTCATGCTGCAAGGGCTGACAGTGGAATACCTTTTCCACCGGACGACCCCTTTGAAAAAGGGCGACACCGTTTTGATGCATGCCGCCGCAGGCGGGGTGGGTTTGATTGCATGCCAATGGGCCAAGTCCGAAGGTATTACCCTCATCGGAACCGCCTCAACGGATGAAAAATGCGCGCTGGCCACGGCGCATGGTGCAACTCATATGATCAATTATTCTGACAAGAATTTTGTTGAAGAGGTCAAGAAACTGACCGACGGCAAAGGTGTGGATGTGGTGATGGACAGCGTCGGCAAAGACACATTCGAAGGATCGCTCGATTGTCTAAGGCCTTTGGGGATGATGATTTCGTTCGGCAATGCCTCAGGGCCAGTGCCGCCCGTTGACCTGCTGCAACTGGCCTCGCGCGGGTCTTTGCAACTGACGCGCGGCACCCTGTTCACTCACATCGCAAAACATGAAGCCTGTCAGGATATGGCGCGCCACTTGTTTGAGAAAATCGGATCTGGGGCCGTGAAAACCAACATCGGTCAGACCTACCCGTTGGAACAGGTCGAACAAGCCCACCGCGATCTGGAAGCCCGCAAAACCACAGGGTCGACTGTCCTGACGCTCGGTTAAACGGTCAGGGCACGAGCGTTAATGGGCCTCGGCCCAATTCGCCCCGCGCCCCGCATCAACCGTCAGCTTCACATCCAGCTTTACCACTGGGTCTGACGCGTTTTCCATGACGTCCTTCGCAGCGGCAATCAGATCATCCGCAGCAGCCTCATCGACCTCAAACAGCAATTCATCATGCACCTGTAGAAGCATAGTGGCAGGCAGATCGGCAATCGCATCCGGCATACGGATCATCGCGCGCCGGATCACATCTGCGGCGGTGCCCTGAATAGGCGCATTGATGGCAGCGCGCTGGGCAAATCCCGCACGCGGGCCACCTGCCGCAATCTCGGGGGTATGGATCTTGCGACCAAACAGAGTTTGCACAAACCCGTGTTCCTTCGCGAAAGCCTTGGTGTCATCCATATAGGTGCGAATACCGGGGAAGCGCTCAAAGTAGCGGTCAATGAACCCCTGCGCCTCGGCCCGAGGTATCCGCAAGTTCCGCGCCAGACCAAAGCCGGAAATCCCGTAAATCACACCAAAGTTGATCGCCTTGGCGCGGCGGCGCACGTCCGGCGTCATCTCATCCAAAGGCACATCAAACATCTCAGACGCCGTCATGGCATGAATATCCAACCCGTCGTCAAAAGCCTGCTTCAAAGCTGGAATCTTCGCGATATGGGCCAGAATGCGCAGCTCAATCTGACTGTAGTCCAAAGCGACCAGCGTCTTACCCTCTTCGGCGACAAAGGCTTCGCGAATACGGCGGCCTTCTTCGGTTCTAATCGGAATGTTCTGCAAATTGGGATCGGTCGAGGCCAAGCGGCCTGTAGATGCCCCCGCAATCGAATAAGACGTATGCACGCGGCCCGTGTCAGGGTTGATATGGTCCTGCAAAGCGTCCGTGTAGGTCGATTTCAACTTGGACAACTGACGCCAATCCAACACGCGGGCAGGCAATTCATGTTCGGTCGCCAAGTCCTCAAGCACATCAGCACCGGTGGCATAAGCACCGGTCTTACCCTGCTTACCGCCTTCAATCCCCATCTCGTCAAACAGGATCTCACCCAACTGCTTAGGCGAGCCCACATTAAATTGACGACCCGCAAGGGTATAAATCTCGTCCTCTAGGCCAGCCATCTTCTGGGCAAAAGCATTCGACATACGGCTCAAGGTATCGCGGTCCACCTTGATGCCCGACATCTCCATTCCGGCCAGCACAGGCACCAAAGGACGCTCCATAGATTCGTAAACGCGGGTGACCTGCACCTGATGCAACTTCGGCTTGAAAGCCTGCCACAAGCGTAGGGTAATATCAGCATCCTCAGCGGCATAAGGAACAGCATCTTCCAACGGGACCTTGTCAAAGGTGATGGCGGACTTGCCTGTGCCCAACAGAGGCTTGATCGGCAAAGGGGTATGACCCAAGTAACGCTCGGACAGGCTGTCCATACCGTGATTGTGCAAGCCAGCATGCATAGCATAAGACATCAGCATGGTGTCATCGAACGGGGCCACTTTCACGCCGTAGCGGGCGAATATCTTGGCGTCGTACTTCATGTTCTGACCGATCTTCAGAACGGCTTTATCTTCCAGAACAGGCTTCAGCATTGCCAAGGCTTCATCGACACCCATTTGACCTTCGACCAAGTCATCTGACCCAAACAGATCATCGCCGCGATGGGCCTTGTGGATCAATGGAATATAGCAGGCATGACCGGCATCGACGCAAAGCGAAATGCCCACCAGATCAACGCGCATCTCATCCAATCCGGTTGTTTCAGTATCAACGGCGACAACACCAACCTCATGGATCCGGTCAATCCAAACCTGCAATGTGGCGGCGTCCGATACCTGCTCATACTTGGCCTCGGAAAACGGAACAGCCTCAGGCGCATCGGATGAAGGGGCGGGGGCCTTGTCCTCAATGATAGGGGCCTCAACGTTCAAACGATCGGCAATACGCTTGGTAAGGGTGCGAAACTCCATCTCTGCCAGAAAGCTCATAAGCACTTCGGGGTCAGGGTCGCGGACCTCCAAGTCATCAAGGCCAAAAGGCAGCGCCATGCCCTCATCCAACTGAACCAACTGACGGGACAAGCGGATCTGGTCGGCGTTATCGATCAGGGTCTCGCGGCGCTTGGGCTGCTTGATCTCGCCGGCACGTTCCAACAAAGCATCCAGATCACCGTATTCGTTGATCAACAAGGCAGCAGTTTTGACACCAATGCCGGGGGCGCCAGGGACATTATCAACACTATCACCCGCCAAAGCCTGCACATCGACGACACGTTCGGGATAGACGCCAAACTTCTCATGAACGCCGTCACGGTCGATGGTCTTGTTCTTCATGGCATCCAACATGACAACGCCATCGCCAACCAATTGCATCAGGTCTTTGTCAGATGAAATGATGGTACAGGCACCACCCGCAGCACGGGCCTGCACGGCCAAGGTGGCGATGATATCGTCAGCCTCGAAGCCTTCGATCTCCTTGCACGCAATGTTGAAAGCTTCAGTCGCAGTGCGGGTCAATGGCATCTGGGGGCGCAAATCCTCAGGCATAGCCTCGCGATTGGCCTTGTACTGGTCGTAGAGGTCGTTGCGAAAGGTGTGGCTGCCCTTATCAAAAATGACGGCAACATGGGTGGGGGCATCTGGGCCATGATTGCCCTCAACATAACGCTGTAACATGTTGCAAAAGCCGGACACAGCGCCAATCGGCAACCCGTCGGATTTGCGGGTCAATGGGGGCAGGGCATGATAGGCGCGAAAGATAAAAGCAGAGCCATCAATCAAATGCAGATGGTGACCTTTGCCGAATGAAGTGGTCATAGCGCCTCCCGCGAACAGAGGACGCGCCTCCAGTCTTCATTTTTCCCAAAATACTCTCCCGCGAAGGGGGTATTAAGCAACCGGTCAGGCCTAAACGTCAGCCGGACCACCCTTCAAAACATATCTGCAATCGCAATAACCGCATTCAACAAAGCCCTCAGCGATAGGTATCTGCAACCAAACACGAGGATGCCCCAAAGCACCTCCGCCGCCATCGCAAGCGATGCGGGATGTCTCCACAACTTTAGTCTCAGGCTGTTGAACGGTCATAAGGGCAGAATCCTAAAAATTGGCAGTTGGCGACACTGCGCAGTTTATGGGCCAAGGCACATGCGGGGGCAAGAGCAGAGGTGCCGCGCGAGGGTCAGTTTTCAAACGATACGGGGCAAAACTGAACACAAAACAATGCCACAAATCGACCACAACAACTTCGCATTGAAGTGTTAGCAAACTGCAAAACGAGGCAAAGGCAGTGTTATGTTTTCGAAGTTCAAGCTGTTCCGAAAAACGGAACCGGCGGTCGATACAGTGGAACCCGAGGTGCAAGAGCATCTCGAAGAGGCCGTTGATCCAAGCGCACTAGAAGATCAAACCCCACTGGCTGCAGAAATCAGAAAACAGCCCTCTGTCGAAACAATCAAACGCATCCGCGAAGAAATTGAGCAGGTGCAAAAGTTTTTCTCGGACCGCGCGCAATTCGGAATCGGAATGGCCTGCAATGCGGCGCAAGACCCTATTCAACTGCGCAGCTTTGTCGACTTCAACCAATACGATGTGAAAAGCGAAAACCCGTCCTTCTGGAAACTTCAAACCCAGTCGGGGTTGATGTTTGGTCAACTGACCGAAAACGGGGTCAGCGTCTATCCGGCTGAAGTCAACAAGAACGAACCCTTTGAGAACTCCAAGCTCGGGCGCGGGCTGGCCTCTTTCGGTCCACAGTTCCAGCCAGAAGTAGCGCAATCCAAGCCCGTGATGACACCCGTTGGCACGGTGACGTCGGCGCAGATCGACGAAGCGTTGCAGTTCTGCCAAATTCACAAATCGGCCATCGCAATCGCCCTCCTGTCGCGGCAACTGCCCGACGGAGCACATTGTGACTTAGCCTGCGTGCGTCGCATGCGCATAACAGAAACAGGGGCCAAACGGATCAGTCTGGGCCTGAGACTGCGCAATAACGCAGGCGTCACCAAATCTTACCGGCTTCTCATGGACGCTGAAAAAGCGGTCCTGATTGAGCAGGACAAGAAAGTGATCGCCTCGATCACCGCCGACATCATCCAGACAGCTGCAACAGATTGTCAGCTGGATTGATCTGGCAAGGCATCGCGATCAATGCGCGCCTGATAACAGTTGTTTCGGGCGGACCTCACATGAATGTAAGCGACATCTGGGTTCGCAAACACCTCGGCGGCATAGTCTGACAACCGCTCTGACAGCGTAATCGCGCCTGTGCCATAAACGATGCGATCATCCGATGAATACCCCTTCAACAGATAGTCGGGCGAGGTCTGCAAAACCTCGGGCACCGCTGCCCCACCACCCCGCGCACAGGCCTCTGCACATAGAAAAATGGGGCCGGTCTCGGCGTAAGGGTGCAGCCCCTCAAAAGGCCGATGCGCCAGAACAAGCATACCTGCATCTTTTGGGATATCGCGCAAACAATGCCGACAGGGGTTACCTCCGCCATCTGACACGGCACGCTCGGGGGCTGCACCATAAGCATCCGGCGCCCCGTTTTGATAGGCGCGAACGGTGTCTGTGGGCATGGCGACATACTGGATCATGGCGGGTTTCCTTATCTGTTTGACCCAATCTGTCCGCTTTTGACCAAACCTCCAATCCGTTTCTTGCGGGTCTTTCGGCCGCAGATACAAAAGAGGGACTCCAAATGAGAACAAAAGGTGAATATAGTATCGACTCACATGTTTGCAGAACTGTCGATCACCTCCAATTTCACCTTCCTCCACGGGGCGTCCCACCCCGAGGAATACATGACCCGTGCGGCGCTTCTAGGGATGCCAGGGGTCGCGATTGCAGACGATAATTCAGTGGCAGGGATCGTGCGGGCGCATACCCAAGCCAAAACCATCGCGCGACAAGTCAAAGAACGGCAGGATTTCGACAACACGCAGGGGCTCATCGGACCGCCCCGCCCGGGTCACATCAAAGCGCCTGTATCAGCGGCAATCTACAACACACCGCGCCTGATCCCCGCCGCGCGACTGGTGTTTTCAGACGCACCGCCCATCACCGTTCTGGCACAGACGCGGGCAGGCTGGGGGAACCTCAGCCGGATCATCTCCATTGGGCGGCTTAGGGCAAACAAAGGCAGCTGTGATCTGACCCTGCGGGACCTGTTGGACAGGCACGAAGGGCTGCAACTTCTGATCTGGCCACAGGGCAAATGGCAAACCCACGCCAAACATCTCGCCAAACGGTGCGGAGGCCGTGTCCACGTGCTGCTGACACCGCGCTACGATGGACAAGACAAAGCCCGCTTTGCACGCATTGCAGCCCAAGCAGACACACTCGGCCTGCCCACACTCGCCTCCGCAGCACCGCTCATGCATCACGGGGCGCGGCGCAAACTGGCGGATGTGGTGACCGCCGTGCGCATGGGCAAAACGGTCGATGATCTGGGGCGATCCGCACTGGCCAATGCAGAACAACGGTTGCGGGCCGAACATGAAATACGGCGGATCTTCAAAGACCACCCCGACGCAGTGGAACGGGCAGGACAGCTTGCGGCACAGATGCAATTCTCGCTGGGGGAACTCAGATACGAATACCCGTCCGAGGTCACAGACAACGAAAGCCCCGCAGACCGGTTGCAAAGACTGGCGCTGGCAGGGCTGAACTGGCGTTATCCGGCAGGGGCACCGGCGCGGGTGCGCAAAATGCTGGACCATGAGCTAACCCTGATCGGCAAACTGAAATACGAACCCTACTTCCTGACGGTACGCGACATCGTACACTTCGCCCGCAGCAGGGACATCCTGTGCCAAGGACGCGGCTCGGCGGCGAACTCGGTGGTATGCTACTGCCTCGGGATCACATCGGTCAGCCCCGAAATCGGAACAATGGTGTTTGAACGGTTCGTCTCCGAAGCACGAGACGAACCGCCCGACATCGACGTCGATTTTGAACACGAACGGCGCGAAGAGGTGATCCAGCACATCTACGCCACCTACGGCAGGCACAGGGCAGGGCTGTGTGCGACGGTCATCCACTACCGCGGCAAACGGGCAATCCGCGAAGTGGGGCGGGCGATGGGACTGACCGAGGATACAATTTCGGCCATGTCCTCACAGCTTTGGGGGTTCTTCAGCGCCAAGGGGCTGGAACACGAACGACTGGCAGAAATCGGGCTGGACGCATCAGACGCACGGCTGCGGCAAACGCTGGAACTGGTCTATGAGATCAACGGCTTCCCGCGCCACCTGTCGCAACATGTGGGCGGGTTCATCATCACAGACGGGCGGCTTGATGAACTGGTGCCGATAGAAAACGCAACGATGGAAGACCGGACGGTCATCTGCTGGGACAAGGACGATATCGACAGCTTGGGCATTCTGAAAATCGACGTGCTCAGTTTGGGGATGCTGACCTGCATCCGCAAAGCCTTTGATCTGATCCAACAACACCACCAAACAGCACATACACTTGCAACGCTCCCGTCCGAAGATCCGGTCGTCTACGATATGCTGTGCAGGGCGGACAGCATCGGGGTGTTTCAGGTGGAAAGCCGGGCGCAAATGAACTTCTTGCCGCGGATGCGACCACGCAACTTCTATGATCTGGTGATCGAGGTCGCGATCATCCGGCCTGGCCCCATTCAGGGAGACATGGTCCACCCCTACATCCGCAGGCGCAACGGCGAAGAACAGGTCAGCTTTCCGTCAGACGCGCTGGGCGATGTGCTCGGTAAAACGCTTGGGGTGCCGCTGTTTCAGGAACAGGCCATGCAAATCGCGATTGTGGGGGCGGGGTTCACACCCGATCAGGCGGACAGGCTGCGGCGGTCTCTGGCGACTTTCAAAAAGCATGGCAATGTGTCTGAATTCAAAACCCTGTTCCTGCGGGGCATGAAACGCAACGGATACGAAGCAGATTTCGCAGAACGCTGCTTTTCCCAGATCGAAGGCTTCGGCAGCTACGGGTTCCCCGAAAGCCACGCGGCCAGTTTCGCACTGCTGGTCTATGCCTCAAGTTGGATCAAATGCCACCACCCGGGCATCTTCGCCTGCGCGCTTTTGAACAGCCAGCCGATGGGGTTCTACGCGCCTGCACAAATCATTCGGGACGCGCGGGAACATGACGTGCAGGTGCGGCCAGTCTGCGTCAATGAAAGCTATTGGGACAACGTGATGGAACCAGATGGGCGGGGCGGGTTGGCGTTGCGGCTGGGGTTCCGGCAGATCAAAGGGCTCTCTGAGGAAGACGCAGCATGGATAACCGCCGCACGCGGCAACGGGTATCACACGGTTCAAGATGTCTGGCGGCGGGCAGGGGTGATCTCAGCCGTGATCGCACGTCTGGCCGAGGCGGACGCCTTTCAGGCCATAGGGCTGGGCCGCAGGCAAGCGCTTTGGGAAGCCAGGGCACTGACCGCAGACAAACCCTTGCCGCTCTTTGCGGGGGATATCGACGGGGAAGGGATCATTGAACCGGCAGCCCACTTACCGCAAATGACCTTGGGCGAAGAGGTGGTCGAAGACTACGTTTCCACCCGCCTCAGCCTCAAAGCGCATCCGGTGGCGCTGCTGCGGCATATCCTGACGCCGGGGCGGGGGCAGCACAGCCCCTGATCGGCCCTTCTATTCCATACCAGCACAGTCTAAAAGGTCGGGCAAAACAAACGACTATGAGGCCGCAATGACCACTCCCAAACCCGTTGTTCTGTGTATCCTTGATGGGTGGGGACTGTCCGACAACATCACAGGCAACGCGCCCGCGCAGGCCAAGACGCCAAACTTCGACAAGATCATGCAAGGACCACACGCAACGCTTATCACCCACGGGCCGGATGTTGGTCTGCCCAAAGGACAAATGGGCAATTCAGAGGTCGGACACACCAACATCGGGGCGGGCCGCGTGGTGGCGATGGACTTGGGACAAATCGATCTGGCAATCGAAGACGGATCCTTTGCCACCAACCCCATATTGCAAACCTTCACTGACACACTGAAACAGACCAAAGGCACCGCACATCTGATGGCCGTTCTGTCAGACGGCGGGGTGCACGGGCACATTCAACACTGCATCGCGGCGGCAAATGCAATCGCCGGAACAGGCGTTCAGGTGGTCATCCACGCCATCACAGACGGGCGCGATGTGGCGCCTAAGTCAGCGCTCACCTACCTTGAAACACTGCAAAAAGCCCTGCCCGAAACAGCCCAGATCGGCACCGTCATCGGACGCTACTTCGCAATGGATCGGGACAACCGTTGGGAACGGGTGGCGCAGGCCTACGGCGCAATGGTCAACGGGCAAGGGCTGAAGGCAGCAGATGCGCAAACCGCAATCTACGACGCCTACGCCCGCGATGAAACGGACGAATTTATCCAAGCCACGGTGATCCAAGGCTACACAGGGATGCAAGACGGCGACGGTGTATTCTGCCTCAACTTCCGCGCCGACCGCGCGCGTGAAATCCTCGATGCGATAGGCAAACCAGGTTTTGACAGCTTCGATACCGGCAAGCGGCCAGACCTGACCCTGCTCGGCATGGTCGACTACTCCGATAGCCACAACACCTTCATGTCAACGGTCTACCCTAAGGCTGACATCATCAACACGCTCGGCGCATGGGTGGCACAGCACGGCAAGCGGCAGTTCCGATTGGCAGAAACCGAAAAGTACCCCCACGTGACGTTCTTTCTGAACGGCGGGGTTGAGACTCCGGCGCTTGATGAGGCCCGCTACATGGCAGCCTCTCCCAAAGTGGCCACCTACGATCTACAGCCCGAAATGTCAGCAGGTGAGGTAACAGACAACTTCGTCAAAGCGATTGAGGCCGGATACGACCTGATCGTCACCAATTACGCGAACCCCGATATGGTCGGGCACACAGGCGATCTTTCAGCAGCCATAGCAGCTTGTGAAGCAGTGGACCAAGGGTTGGGGCGGGTCGTGGAAGCGCTTGAAAAAGCGGGAGGCGCTATGATCGTGACAGCAGACCACGGCAACTGCGAAGTGATGATCGACCCAGACACAGGCGGGCCACATACAGCGCATACAACGAACCTCGTGCCCGTTGCACTGGTCGGGGCCGCAGGCACATTGCGCGACGGGCGATTGGCCGATCTCGCACCGACCTTGTTGCAACTTATGGACCTGCCCAAACCACCCGAGATGACAGGCGAAAGCCTGATCGCATGATCCATCGCGGCGCCTTCTTCGCAGCACTGCTCGCCCTAACTCCGGCCCACGCACAAAGCACCAACCCCTCAGACGCCGCCCGCGCAGCCGCCGCACAACTGGAACAGGCGGCTGAAACGATGCGCACGGCAGACAGCGGACGGGATAGGGTCGCGGCCCTGACCGAAGCCGTGCAAGCCTTTGAGGCCGGACTGGCCGCCACCCGCGACGGCATGCGGCGCGCCGCGATCCGCGAAGACCAACTGACCCGCGAACTGGCGGCACGGGACGCAGAAATCGGTAGGCTCTTGGGGGCACTGCAAGCGGTCGGAACAGCACCAACGCCACTGATCTTGCTGCACCCAGACGGGCCAACCGGCAGCGCGCGAGCAGGCATGTTGCTGTCCGAACTCACACCAGCCCTCACCGCACAGGCGGATGACCTGCGAAACGCGCTCAAAGAACTCGCGACCCTGCGCAGCCTGCAAACAACCTCAACAGAAACGCTGCAAGCGGGCTTGCAAGGCGTACAAAACGCACGGTCCGAACTCGCGACAGCCGTGTCAGACCGAACGGACCTGCCACAACGGTTCACAGACGATCCAGTGCGCACAGCAATTCTGATCGATTCCGCGTCGACACTCGACAGCTTTGCGGCAGGGCTGCCAGCACTTATCGACGGCCCGATCGAAGCGGCACAACCCGACATTGCAGCCCTCAAAGGGACATTGATCCTGCCGGTTCAAGGCCAAATCATCCTGCGCAGCGGGGACACAGACGCAGCAGGGGTCACACGGCCGGGAGTAGTGCTCGCGACGCGGCCCGGGGCGCTGGTGGCAACGCCCACAGCGGCAACAGTGCGCTACGTCGGATCACTGCTCGATCTGGGAACAGTTGTGATTCTCGAACCACAAGACGGGCTGTTGTTCGTGTTGTCAGGGCTTGGGCAGGTCTACGTGACAGCAGGGCAAGTGTTGCCTCAAAACGCGCCATTGGGGCTTATGGGCGGCAATCCGAGCGTTTCAGGCACAATTGCGTCAACTCAAACGGAAGGGGCTGGCACAATTCTGTCAGAAACGCTCTATATAGAAGTCAGACAAGACAACGATCCTGTGGACCCGATGCAGTGGTTCCAATCGAGTAAGGACTAAAACCGGATGAAAAAGTTTGTGATGGCGGCCGCTGGCGGCACCTTGGCCGCGGTGGTGGCGACAACCTATATCGCAGCCCCGCTTCTGGCGCAGGAGCGCGAAAAAGTCAGCAACGTCTATGAACAGCTCGACCTGTTCGGGGATATCTTTGAACGGATCCGCGCGCAGTATGTTGAAGAAGTCGACAGTGCCGACCTGATCGAGGCCGCGATCAACGGCATGTTGACCTCGCTTGACCCACACTCCAGCTACCTGTCTCCCGAAGACGCGGCGGCCATGCGTGTGCAAACGCGCGGTGAATTTGGCGGGCTGGGCATCGAAGTGACCCAAGAAGAAGGCTTCGTGAAAGTCGTCTCGCCTATCGACGGCACGCCTGCAGATGAGGCCGGCATGGAAGCCGGTGATTTCATCACCCACGTCAACGGCGACAGCGTGTTGGGTCTGAACCTTGACGAAGCGGTCGATATGATGCGCGGGCCGGTCGGGTCCGAAATTGTGATCACCGTCGTGCGCGAAGGTGAAACGGAGCCATTTGATGTCTCCATCATCCGCGATGTGATCAAACTGACCGCCGTTCGCACCCGCACCGAAGGCGATACAGTCGTCTTGCGGATCACCACCTTCAACGATCAGACATACCCGAACCTTGAAAAAGGGATGAACGAACAGATCGAAGAAGCGGGCGGCATCGACAATGTGAACGGCTTTGTGGTCGATCTGCGCAACAACCCGGGCGGATTGCTGACACAAGCGATCAAAGTGTCCGATGCGTTCTTGGACACAGGCGAAATCGTCAGCACACGCGGCCGCAACCCCGAAGACGGGGATCGGTTCAACGCAACGCTGGGCGATCTGGCCCAAGGCAAACCGATTGTGGTTTTGATCAACGGCGGGTCTGCGTCGGCCTCTGAAATCGTGGCGGGGGCTTTGCAAGACCACCGCCGCGCCATCGTTGTCGGCATCAAAAGCTTCGGCAAAGGGTCGGTGCAAACGGTCATGCCTCTGCGTAGTGACGGGGCCATGCGTTTGACCACAGCGCGGTACTACACCCCGTCCGGTCGTTCCATTCAGGCGCTGGGCGTATCGCCTGACATCGTCGTGGCACAACCGCGCCGCAGCCCGAATGAAGAAGAAGGCGACGACGCAGCCACAGCGCGCAGCAACCGGTCCGAGGCCGACCTGCGCGGTAGCCTCAACAACGACAGCCTGTCGGAAGACGAGATCAAACAGATCGAAGCTGACCGTGAGAAAGCGAACGCAGCGGCCGAGTTGCGCGAAGAAGACTATCAACTGGCCTACGCAATCGACATTCTCAAAGGACTGTCCGCGCTTGATCCAGAAGTCCGCGCCGCGCAGGACTAAACGGAAACGACACCAGATTAAGACGGCGCCCGTGGAAACGCAGGCGCCGTTTTCCGTTGCAGGACTGAAGGGCAGCACCCAAGCCTAGAAATCAACGAAACTCTGCTTTAGCGTCCTGCGTAAGAACCGGACGCAAGGAACCACGATGGCGCGCACTCCAGATCAGGATACGAAGTCCAACACGTCGGAAAACGGGCAGGCAGATGCCTCCATCCAGACCTTCGCGCCCTATCTGCTCAACCGGATCGTCCATAGGTATAACCAAAGCGTCCAAAAGGTGATGCGGGCGCGGGGGCTGAACATCCCCAAAATGCGCGCGATTGCGGCTTTGGCGTCGCAAGGCGATCTGACGGTAAACGATCTGACGGTCTACGCGGTCTCTGAACAATCCACGATGAGCCGGATGCTCGACCAGATGGAGCAAGATAATCTGGTCGTTCGCAAAACGGACAGTGATGATAACAGGGTGCGGGTCGTGTCCCTAACGGGCGCAGGGCACGCGCTGCACAGCGAAATCTGGCCCGACATGCTCGCCGCAGAAGCCGATATGTTCAAAGGGATCAAAGCCAAAGACAAGGCGGCCCTTCTCGATACGCTCGGTGCCGTTCTGCGCAACATCCGCATCAACGATTTCTAGGCAGTGGCCACAGGAAACCTTTGACTCGAAGTTTCTCCAATTATATGCATTTGAATATATAATGGAGAGGTTGAGATGGCCGAAAGATCTTTCGCAAAAGAAGTACAACACCTGCGCATGGGCGCGGGCGAGGTCTTTCGCGGCGAAGGTATTCTGGCGATCACCAAGGCGCTGTTGGAAAACGGAGTCGGCTACGTCGCCGGCTACCAAGGCGCGCCAATCAGCCACTTGATGGACGTGCTCGCCGACGCACAAGACATCCTCGGCGAGCTTGGCGTGCACTTTGAGGCCAGCGCCTCCGAGGCCACAGCCGCCGCAACGCTGGCCGCGTCTGTGCACTATCCAATCCGCGGGGCAGTGACCTTCAAATCAACCGTGGGCACAAACGTGGCCTCCGACGCGCTCGCCAATCTGGCATCGGGCGGGGTGACAGGCGGGGCCTTGGTCATCGTCGGCGAAGACTACGGCGAAGGCTCGTCGATCATGCAAGAACGCAGCCATCCCTTTGCAATGAAAAGTCAGATCTGGCTGCTGGACCCGCGCCCCAATCTACCCTCCATCGTCAAGGCCGTTGGCGACGGGTTCAACCTGTCCGAAGCATCGAACACCCCCGTCATGCTGCAAGTCCGGATCAGAGCCTGCCACCTGCTTGGAGAGTTCACGGCAAAAGACAACGTCGCCCCAACAACGACCATCAAAGATGCACTGGAAAACCCGCGCCGCGACCACGACCGCATCGTGCTGCCGCCATCGTCTTACATGCATGAACAGGAAAAAGTCACCAAACGACTTCCGGCAGCCATCGACTACATCAAGACCCACAAACTGAACGAGGTCTTTGGCCCCAAAGACGCCCCCGTGGGCATCGTCTGTCAGGGCGGCATGTACAACGGGGTCATCAGGGCGCTGCAACGGCTTGGGCTGGCCGATCTCTACGGCGATACGGACATCCCGATCTACTGCCTGAACGTGACCTACCCACTGGTCGATGACGAATTTCTGGACTTCGCCAAAGGCAAAGACAGCATTCTGGTGGTCGAAGAAGGCTACCCTGAATATATCGAACAAGCGCTGCGGGCGACACTACACAAGGCAGGGTCCAAGACAAAGCTCACCGGCAAAGGCCCCTTCCCACAAGCGGGGGAACTAACAGGCGGCATCATGCTCGACGGCGTCGGGGCGTTCCTGCGCGAACACGCAAGCGCGCTCATGCCCGACAAAGGCCGCGCGCCAAATGTGCCCATCCTGAAACCCGATCCCGAACTTGCGAAAACAGTGCCCACGCGCCCGCCAGGGTTCTGCATCGGCTGCCCCGAGCGGCCCATCTTTGCAGCCACGAAACTGGTGGAACAAGAACTGGGCGAACACCACATCGCCAGCGACATCGGGTGCCACCTGTTTTCCATCAACGCGCCGTTCAACATCGGGTCCACAACAATGGGCTACGGACTAGGGCCAGCCTCGGCCTCTGCGTTTAACGACAAATCAGCCAACCGCCGGTCGATCTCGTTTCTGGGGGATGGGGGGTTCTGGCACAACGGGCTGACCTCCTCGATCGGGAACGCAGTGTTCAACGACAACGACGGGGTGATCGTGATCGTGGACAACTACTATTCAGCGGCGACAGGCGGACAAGACATCCTGTCGTCACGGGCAGACAACACGTCCAGATCCACCAAACACCCGATCAAGCAAGCCGTCGAAGGCATGGGCGTCACATGGGTCCGCCAGATCGACCGCACCTACAACGTGGGCAAAGTCCAAGCGACCCTGAAAGAGGCGCTGACCACCGATCACACAGGCCCCAAAGTCATCATCGCCTCGTCGGAATGTATGCTCAACCGACAACGACGCGAGGCCCCGATTTTGCGCAAAGCCGTCAGCGATGGCAAACGCATGGCCCGCACGCGCTTCGGTGTGGACGAAGATATTTGCACAGGCGATCACGCCTGCATCCGGCTGTCAGGGTGTCCGTCACTTTCGGTCAAAACGCTCGATGATCCACTGCGCGATGATCCGGTCGCGGCAATCGATCAAGACTGCGTCGGCTGCGGCAACTGTGGCGAAGTCGCAGATGCCGCCGTGCTGTGCCCCTCCTTCTATCAAGCAGACGTTATCGAAAATCCAAGCTGGCTCGACAGCACACTCAGCAAGGCACGCACTGCGTTGATTTCACGCCTGCAAAGCCGCCGCGATGCCAAGCGGCTGGTGTTCGATGCGGGGGCCGACCAATGACATTGCAACAAGACATAACCGCGCTGGGCACAGCCGATGTGATCAAGCTGGCCGTTCTGGCCGTGGGTGGTCAAGGCGGGGGCGTGCTCACAAACTGGATCGCCGATCTGGCCAAACGCGGCGGCTATGCCGTGCAAATGACCTCCGTGGCGGGGGTGGCGCAGCGCACAGGGGCCACGATCTACTATGTGGAAATGGCGCCGCAGTCTGATCGCTTGCCCGTCTTCGCTCTTGCTCCCTCGCAAGGCGATCTCGACATCCTAATCGCGTCCGAGCTTATGGAAGCAGGTCGCGCCGTCTTGCGCGGGTTTGTGACGCCAGACCGGACCACACTCATCGCCTCATCGCACCGCATCCTTGCGGTGTCGGAAAAAGAAGTCCCGGGCGATGGTCGCGCCGAGGCTACCATCGTTTCAGATGAAATCGAAAAAGCGGCACTGAAAACCGTCTGCTTTGATATGGAACAGATCGCGGCAGCAACAGGCAGCAAGATATCCGCCAGTCTGTTCGGCGCTCTGGCGCGCAGCAAAGCGCTCCCGTTTGAGAACACCCTGTTTGAAGAGGTCATCAAAGCCTCCGGTCGCGGCGTGGATCAAAGCATCGCTGCCTTCCGCGGGGCGCTTCACTATGACGAAACACCTCCAGCAGCTGCACCAACCAAACCAAGCGTAACAGCACCAAAAGGCCCCGCCGCGCTTGTCGCTAAATGGGACGCACTGGTTGACCGCATCCAAGACTTGCCCGCTCCATCCCGTGACATGGCACTTGCTGGCCTGCGCAAAACTGTGGACTATCAAGACGTCGCATATGGGGTAGAATACCTTGATCACTTGGATCGCTGGGTCGCCCTCGACCGGCCCGACCGTTCCTTTGCCCTGACCACGACAGCCGCGAAGTACATCGCCAACGCCATGTGCTATGATGACATCTTGCGGGTCGCTGATCTCAAAACCCGCGCCAGCCGCAACACCCGTTTGCGCAGCGAACAGCAGGCCAGCGCAGATCAAATCGTACACGTCACCGAATACTTCCACCCCCGCATGCAAGAGGTCTGCGGAACTTTACCAGCAGGCCTAGGCCAATGGATCGAAGACCGACCGCGCCTGTTCAACACATTGCAAAAACTGGTCGACAAAGGCCGCCGCGTCCGCACTGACGGGATCATCGGATTCACCACGCTGTGGGCGGTCTCAGCCATGAAACCACGACGTCGCAAGACACTTCGACACCAACACGAGGCAACTCACTTAAATCACCTTATCGACACCGCAGCCAATATCGCACCCGACAACTACGAACTCGCCATCGGAGTGTTAAACTGCCAACGTTTGGTCAAAGGATACTCCGACACACACGCGCGAGGACATTCCAAATTTAGCAAAGTCTTGGGCGCGTTGGACACCCTCAAAACCCGAAAAGACGCCGCCGATTGGGTCCGTCGCCTGCGCGAAGCGGCATTGCAGGATGAAGACGGAACAGCACTCGACGGGGCGCTTGCCACCATTGCATCCTTCACGAAAGGGTCTCAAACCTCTTGACGGACTTTGTATGAAATTTCATACAAGTGCGTAAGGAGAGAATTCTTGACCCATTCCCTGCGCATAGACGCCATCACAGATGCAACGCAAACGGTCCGCGTTTTCACGCTGTCCGCGACGGATGACAAACCGCTGCCGCCCTACACCGCAGGCGCGCATATCGACGTTGATCTCGGGGATGCAGGCACGCGGTCCTACTCACTGATTGACTGGCCTAACCAGACGAACACACAGGTCTATACCATCGCCGTTCAACGCGAGGAGAGCGGCACTGGCGGGTCCAAAGCCATGCACGCACTTAACGTCGGCGATACCATCAAAGTGTCCAACCCCGCCAATGATTTTGAGCTGACAAAAGCCCCAAGCACACTGCTGCTGGCAGGCGGTATCGGGATCACACCGATGATCTCTATGGCGACCGCTCTGGCGAAAGAGAGCGCAAACTTCACACTCCACTACGCTGCGCGCACGGCGGATGTCATGGCCTTCCGCACACCGCTAGTAGACGCGTTCAAAACCAACCTCACGTTCCACTTCGACGACCAAACACCGCTCAACCTGCCCGCGTTGATGCAAGCGCAATCGCCAGACACACACGTCTACATCTGCGGACCCAAAGGCATGATCGACGCGGCACGAGCAGCCGCCACAGACGCAGGACTGCCCGAAACCCAAATCCACATTGAACTCTTCTCATCACCAGACGCACAAACAGGCGACACAAGTTTCGAGGTCGAAATCAAAGACACCGGCGCGGTTTACACCGTCCCACCCGGCAAAACGATCATCGAAGTCTTGGAAGAAGAAGGCGTCGAGCTGATGTACGATTGCCAACGCGGAGACTGCGGAATTTGCCAAACCGATGTAATTGAAGGCACCCCGGATCACCGCGACGTGGTGCTGTCACAAGCAGACAAAGACGCAGGAAACGTTATGCAGATCTGCGTCAGCCGTGCAAAGTCGGCGCGACTGGTGTTGGACCTATGAAGGGAAATTGCACATGACCTATCAACGCTCCGGTTCCGCGACAGCGGCAGACATATCAGCCCTCGTGCGCGGACACTCTGTCCACCGCGACGTCTACACCAGCGCCGAAATCTACCGGCTGGAAATGCGCCACCTTTTTTCCAACACATGGGTCTTTGTAGGCCACGACAGCCAGACGCCGAAAAAGGGGGACTACTTCACCACCCAGATCGGGGACCAACCTGTCATTCAAGTGCGCCATTCAGACGATCAAATCCACGTGCTCTACAACCGCTGCCCGCACAAAGGTACCAAAATCGCCATCGATAGAACCGGCAACACCGGCAAATTCTTCCGCTGCCCTTACCACGCATGGTCCTTCAAAACCGACGGCTGCCTTTTGGCGATCCCGCTGAAAAAGGGCTACGAAGGGACAGGGCTGGACCAGACAGAAAACGTGAAAGGCATCAAACCAGTGGGCGCGGTGCACAACCACCGTGGGTTCATCTTTGCGCGGTTGTCCGAGACTGGCATCAGCTTTGAGGATTTCTTTGGCGATAGCCTGTCCTCCATCGACAACATGGTCGACCGCGCACCCGAAGGGCGGTTAGAGGTCGCAGGCCCGCCGCTGCGCTACATGCACCAGTGCAACTGGAAAATGCTCGTTGAGAACCAAACCGACACCTGCCACCCGATGGTCGCGCATGAAAGCTCGGCCGGAACAGCGGTAAAAATCTGGGACGAGCTCGGCAACCCCGAACCACGCCCCGCTGCCATGCAAATCATCGCGCCCTTCATGTCGCCCTACGAATTTTTTGAGGACATGGGGATCAGAACATGGCCTAACGGGCACGGGCACACGGGCGTAAACATGTCGATCCATTCCGACTACTCCGCCATCGAAGGGTATTTCGAGGCTATGACGGAAAGCTATGGCGAAACCCGCGCCAAAGAAATCCTTGATGAGAACCGGCACAACACGATCTACTTCCCGTCGATCATGGTCAAAGGGCCAATCCAACAGGTGCGCAACTTCATCCCGATGGGGCCGGATAAAACACTGGTGGAAAGCTACATCTACAGGCTCGTTGGCGCACCGGATGAACTGCTCGCACGGACCGCCATGTACAACCGCATGATCAACGCGCCGACCTCTATCGTGGGGCACGACGATCTGGAAATGTACGAACGTGCACAGGAAGGGCTGATGACCAACGGGCTGGAATGGGTGAACCTGCAACGGCTTTATGAAGAAGGCGAAGACTTTGAGGCTGAGGCGGTCGAGAACGGCACAACCGAACGCCAGATGCGCAATCAATTCGACGCATGGGTCAAGTTCATGACCTGCAGCATGGATGAAAAAGTCGAGGCCGCGGAATGAGCGCGCTGACCAAAGACAGCGTTATTGACTTCATCTACGAAGAAGCGCGGATGCTCGATGAAGGGCGGTTCTCGGATTGGCTCGATCTGTGGTTGCCGGACGGACACTACTGGATGCCGCTCGACTACAAACAGACCGACCCGCATCTGGTCACGTCGCTGATGTATGAAGACATGTTCATGCTCAAACTGAGGGTCGAACGGCTAAACGGCGCGCGCACGTTTAGCCAAAAACCCAAAAGCCGTTGTCATCATGTGATTCAAAGGCCCTTTGTTGACCAGATGACCGATGAAACAGCCACGACCAACACTTCGATGCACTACATTGAGACGCGGCTGGACGATCAGTTCCTTCTGGCCATGACCGCGACGCACGATTTGAAACTGGTGGACGGCAAAATTCGCATCGCCAACAAGCGCGTCGACTTGCTCAATTCCGATGCCGCTTTCGGCAACATCCAGTTGCTGCCATGATCGATAAAGACGCCGACAGCGTCTACACAGCCTTCGCAGGTGCCGCCCACTGCTGGCCGGACAGACCCGTTCTGAACGTCATGCCGGCAACCGCAAAAACCTACGGCATAGACGCAGGCGCACTCACCTACAAAGACGCATTAGCACAGGTCGAAACCTTCGCCGCAGAGTTTGAAGAAGCAGGTTACAGCACCGGTATGCGCGTGGCGCTTCTGCTCGAAAACCGGCCCGTGTTCTTTTTGATCTGGTTGGCGCTCAATAAACTGGGCGTCTCTGTGGTGCCCATCAATCCAGACCTGCGCGCGGCAGAGCTTGAATACCTGATCGGCCATTCCGAGCCTGCGTTGATCATCGCAATCCCGTCGCGACAATCCGAACTGCAATCGGCAGCCAACGCTGCACAAGTCGAACTCTCTGTCATAGGCCCGCAAGACGAAGTACTCCCACCGCGCCAGAACGCAGTCGTCGCAGACCCCAACACAGGCGAAGCGCGCGAAGCCGCCGTGCTCTACACGTCTGGCACCACAGGCAACCCCAAAGGCTGCGTTCTGCCCAACACATACTTCCTACTGGCAGGGAACTGGTACGCCACCGTCGGGGGCATCGCAGCCCTGTCCGAAGACAAAGAGCATATGATAACCCCGCTGCCCATCTTCCACATGAACGCGATGGCCTATTCGTTCATGGCGATGGTGGCAGTGGGCGGCTGCCTGACCGCGCTCGACAGGTTTCATCCGTCAACATGGTGGGATGACGT